>CAXAJC010000144.1:0-4365 GCA_963969005.1 uncultured Cellvibrionales bacterium
TCAACTGCTTATGAGTTAACTACTAAGTTCTTGTACGGGGAGGCATTTCGAGCGCCTTCATTCGCACAGACAAGAGCCATTAATAATCCACTTATTCTCGGTAATATTGATCTTAAGCCCGAGCAAATAAAGAGCTATGAGCTAGCCTTTGACTATCGCCCCACCTATGACTTGACCATAAATATGAATTTCTTTTACTACGATTGGACTGACATTATCCAGTTTGTTCCAGACAGCAGTGGAACCACAAGGACGGCACAGAATGTTGGTGAGCAAACAGGTAAGGGCTTTGAGTTTGAAGCCAAATGGTCAGTTTCAAAACAGTTCAAGCTTAGTGGTAATTTTGCATGGCAATACTCCCATGATGAGCTAGCTGATGCTCCAGCCCCTAATTCTCCAGAGAAGCAACTGTATCTGCGTGGTGACTGGAAAATTGACAATCGCTGGCATTTAAACATGCAAGTTAATTGCGTGATGGACCGCAATCGCTCTTTTGATGATAAGAGGGTAGCCCCAGTTGATGATTATGTCTTAGTTGATCTCAATATTCGTAACCAGTTGTCGGATGATCTAGAAGTTGCATTTATCGTAAATAATTTGCTCGATGAAGACGCCTTTGAACCTAGTCCCAATGCTAAACCATATCCATTTATACCCAATGATTTGCCACTGGCCGGTCGCAGCTTTATTGGAGAAATACGCTACAAATTTTAATTCTCGTCATCATCTGGAGATAGGTATATTAATAATATTAAAGGACTAATCAGATATTGCCTTATGGCTGCGCTAGCTGTGCTCTCTCAGCCTTTATTTGCTGCTGAGCCAACGCCACGAGGTAAAGAGAGTACTCAGGCATTGACTGTAATGTATCCACAGATTCGGCAGCCGTTTTTGAAAGTCTATGAGACTATTGCCCGAGGTGCAGCTAAAGGGTTCGCAGGCAGAACTAATGAATTGGTTTTAGCTAAGAACCAGTCTGGCGAGCAGCTCAAGAAGCAGCTGACTAATAAGCTGATCATCGCTTTGGGTGGTCGGGGTGTGACACAGACTCTTTCTCTTGGATTTGAGCAGCCATTGATTGTTGGGGCGGTCAATGGCCAGCTGCCAGAGGTTTATGGCCTGAGCATGATCCCTGATGTCCATGTGGTGGCCAACAAGCTGGAGGTGCTGGCACCAACAACAGCCAGAGTTTTTGTCGTGGCCCATGCCGAAAAAAATATTGCAGATTTGGAGGCCGCCCAGATTGCTTTTAATAAGGTTGGTGTGCAGTTGTTGATTAATAAGGCGAAGGATATTAGAGATGCTGCCAATATCTATCGCAAGTTGACCGCTAAGCTGAAACCTGGTGATGCAGTTTGGATTTTACCCGGAGATAGATTTGTTAATAATTCGCTGTTGTCGATTTTATTACAGGCCGCCTGGAGGGATGATTTTGTAGTGTTCTCCTCCAATCCCAGTCATGTTAATCGCGGTGCGCTTTTTTCGGTCTACCCAGATAATTTTCAAATGGGTGTCCGCTTGGGTGAGATCGCTAGGCAGCTTGCTGAAGGGAGTCAGGCGCCTGTACAGATGGAGCCATTAAGGAATATCTCTGTTAGCATTAATCAACGAACCAGTAACCATCTTGGCATAACAATAACAGACGACATGAAGGAACATGTCGATTTGATTCTTCCGGCGAGATGATAATACTATGCGCAAACGATGGTTTGACCGTTTACAGTTCAGACATCAACTGTCACTAATTTTCGTTGGCGGTATTTTGGTGGTCACCTTGGTGACATCTTTTGTGGTCAGCAATGTGTCCACATCAATCATTACCACTCAACAGGTTAAGGGCTTGAAGTTGACTGAGTCTCTGGCCAGTCAAAGTGAGCTCGCACTGTTGTACCAGAGTGTGGAATCTGCTCGGGATATTGCTGAGACTGCGATTAATTTTCCTGAGGTCAAAGGTATCAGAATTGAAACTGAAACTCAGGAAGAGCTTTTTCAGCTGGGGTTGGATCCTGCGCATATGCGCAATAATACAACAGTAAAACAGCCGATGCTGGTCGCTGAAAGCAGTGATTACTGGCTCTTTGCTGCACCGGTTATATCGACTCAGGAATATAATAATCAGCTCAATATGGTGCCGGTCGATCAAGAGAGCTTTCTGCTTGGAACTATCCGTGTGTTGGTGGGTAAAGACACCCAAGCGTTGATGAAAAAGGGTATTCTGCGCAGTAACTTGGCAATTTCCATGGGGCTGGCGGCATTTTTATTGGTGTTGTTACAGGTGATTTCTCGCCGCGTTACCACGCCAATTGAGCAACTGTCGAAGACCATGAAGCGGGCACAAAAAGGTGACAGTCTGATAAGGGCAACCATTGACGGGCCTGTAGATATCACTGAAATACAGACTTCATTCAATAGCATGATGGAAGTACTGGATCGCCGCCAGCATGATCTGCAAAAGGCAATGCAAGTCGCTCTGGAGTCGGCCAAGGCCAAGGGTGAATTTGCCGCCAATGTGACCCATGAATTGCGCACACCAATGAATGCGGTGTTGGGGATGCTAGATCTTGTATTGGCCATGGGGCTGACCACCAAGCAGCAGGAATATGTTGAAACTGCCAAGACATCCGCCCTTGCGCTGTTAAGTCTGATTGATGAAGTGCTGAATTTTTCTGAGGCAGATTCCGGGAAAATTAATATTATTAATCAGAACTGTGAGCTTGTTGAGATTCTCGATGATGTGGTTGATCTGCTGGCCAGTCAGGCATTAAAGAAGCAGGTGGATATCGGTTATGTGATTGCCGACGGTGTACCCAAACGCTTTACTGCTGATCGGGCCAGAATTCGGCAGGTATTGATCAATCTGATAGGTAATTCCGTGAAGTTCACGGATTCTGGCGAGGTAACGGTCAGAGTTACTCCTTCACGTTCCCTCGCCAATGAGTCTGCTGTGCCGACTATTTTGTTTACCGTCAAGGACTCTGGTATCGGTATTGATGAGCAGGATCAGAAGAAGATTTTCGAAGCTTTTACACAGGTCGATGCCTCGACCACCAAACAATATCCTGGTACTGGCCTCGGGCTGGCTATTGCCAAGCAGTTAGTTGAATTGATGGGTGGACATATTTTTGTTTCCAGTGAGCTGGGCCATGGCAGTGAGTTTAGTTTTACTCTGCCTATAGTGGCTCTTGATGTACCTAAAGCTAATCCGCTACTAGGTAGCTTGCAGTCCCTTCGAGTTTTGTTTGTCAGCAAAGCAGAGGGCATGAGGTCATTTGCATTCAATAGTTTGCGAGATCTTGGAGTTGAGGCGGCGCTGGCCAAATCTGGCTTGGATGCCTTAAGGGTAGTTCATGAGGCTAATGCCGAGCACAGTATCGATGTACTAATTATTGATGAAGATATGGTTGATATTCGCCTGATTGATTTTATAAGAATAATGTCGGAGGAACCCAACTTTACCAATCAGCTGATAGCGATTATGTCCAATCCATGGTCTGCTGAGCCTGATTTGGGCGCTGATTCGTTGCCCAGCTTAAATAAACCCCTAAAATCAGATTCCTTTTTACAGCTGCTGGGTAACTATTTTATTGCCCAGGAAAAACTACCAGTTTTAGCAAAACCTGCATGTGATATCCGATCTGATAACTCTTGCAGAGTTCTGGTGGTCGATGACAACAGAGTCAACCAGCAGGTTGCAGTAGCCATGCTGGACAAGCTCGGCTGTGATTACGAAGTTGCCGACAATGGTCTTGCAGGTGTTGAGGCTGTGCTGCGGGGCAATTTTGATATGGTGCTGATGGATTGCAATATGCCGGTGATGAGTGGTTATGACGCCACTAAACAGGTGCGACTCTATGAAGCTGATGCCCCGGACAGTTTGCCGATTATTGCAATGACGGCCAATAATTCTGCCGCAGGAGCGGATCATTGTCGGGATGTGGGCATGAATGATTTTTTGCCGAAGCCTCTTAGTCTTGTTGACTTAAGAGAGCAGCTTGAGAAATGGACTGACTTTTCGGGTACAGAGATATTGCATGCGGCGGAACCCAAAGCGACTTATTCCGCTGGCGGAGATGATCACAAAGTGTCTAACGATGGTGCTTTGGAAGCTGCAGATAATGGTGATTCTGTAGATAGCCGCAAGTCGCCGCTCAGCTATGATCTCAAGGTGATTGATACCCTCAAAGATGCCGTGGGTGATGCGGTTGGCTCGTTAATTGAGGCATTTCAAGAGAATATGCTGGTCTATCTGGATAACCTTGATAAGGCGATTGCCTGCGCTGATGTTACCCAGGTCATGCAGATTGCCCATACCATCAAAGGCAGTGCCTCCAACCTCGGTGCCTTCGAGTTGGTCAAGCACAGCAA
>CAXAJC010000145.1:0-4289 GCA_963969005.1 uncultured Cellvibrionales bacterium
GGAACTGGCAATCCATTTTTTACTACAGACTCTGCAGCCTGTCTCAGGGGCATTGAAATCGATGCTGACGAGGTGTTAAAAGCTACTAAGGTCGATGGTGTCTACAGTGCCGATCCCATGTTAGATGCTAATGCTGAGCTATATTCTCATTTGACCTACGATCAGGTGCTTGATAAGAAGCTTGCAGTGATGGACCTGACAGCAATTTGTCTATGTCGCGAACACAATATGCCTCTTCGAGTATTCCGTATGTCCAAGCAGGGCGCATTGTTGAACTTAGTGGTTGGCGGTGCTGAAGGCACGCTGATCGAAGAGGGAGAAGAGGTTGGTAAATGATTGAAGAATTAAAGCAAGATGCGCAAGAGCGCATGACCAAGGCTGTGGATGCACTGGGTGGAGCCTTTAACAAGATTCGCACTGGTCGCGCCCATCCCAGTATTCTGGATGGCCTTTCGGTTGACTACTATGGCGTTGATACGCCTTTGAGTCAGGCGGCTTCGATTTCCATTGAAGACGCGCGCACATTATCGGTAACTCCCTGGGAAAAGTCTCTGGTGCCGGAAATCGAAAAAGCAATTATGAAGTCGGATCTCGGCTTAAACCCCTCCACAGCTGGTGCAGTGATTCGTGTGCCGCTGCCAGCGTTGACCGAGGAAACTCGCAAGCATTACGGTAAGCAGGCCAAGGCTGAAGCCGAAGGGGCGAGAATTTCAATCCGCAATATCCGCCGCGATGTCATTTCCGATATTAAAGAGCTCCAGAAAGCCAAAGATATCAGCGAAGACGAAGAGCGCAAGGCACAGGACGATGTGCAAAAAATTACTGACAGTTTTATCGCCAGAGTTGAAGAAGCGTTAGCGGCAAAAGAAAAGGATTTGATGGAGATCTGATCTCCATAAAGGTGCAGTTCATGGTTGATCCTACTCTACTGACGTCAGTGCATCCCCTCAGGCATGTTGCCATTATCATGGATGGCAATAACCGCTGGGCGAAGCAGCGTGGACTAACTGGTATCGCTGGACATGAAGCTGGCGTAGAGCGTATCCGTGACCTTCTCGCGGCAGCCCAAAAAGCCCAAATTGACACCATGACCCTATTTGCATTTAGTAGCGAGAACTGGAAACGTCCAGAGCTTGAAGTGCGCGGGTTGATGTCATTGTTTTCCTCATATCTAAAGCAAGAAGCCAAGACACTCCGCGATGATGGTGTGCGACTCAAAGTGGTTGGCAATCGCAGTCATTTTAGTGATCGTTTAAAGCGCCTTATCAGCGATACAGAGACAAAGACTGCCAGCGGCAAGTTTACGCTTTATCTCTGTGTTGACTATGGTGGCCGTTGGGATATTGCAAAAACTGCGCAAAAGCTGGCCTCTGAGGTGCAGATGGGGCGGATGCGATCTTCAGATATCGATGAAGACCTTTTTGGTAAATATATGCAGCAGGATGGTATCCCAGAGCCAGATCTGTGCATCCGTACTGCTGGTGAGCAGAGAATCAGCAACTTCCTGCTGTGGCAGCTAGCCTATACCGAGCTGTATTTTGCTGATTGCTACTGGCCCGACTTTGATGCTAATGCCCTTGAGCTAGCTGTGACCGAGTACTATCGCCGGCAGCGCCGTTTTGGTCTTCGCGCTGATAATGAACTAGATGCTGAACTGGACCATGATCGAGGAGATAGCGTTCATGCTTAAGCAGCGAGTCTTTACCGCGGTAATTTTGGTTGTCCTATTTCTGTGGCTCTTACTTAGCCTGTCTGCGACTGATTTTTCCCTGGTTATTATGCTGCTAGTAATGGTTGCGGGTTGGGAGTGGACCAATTTATTGAAGCTCAGCAATGCAGCTGCTAAAACAGGTTATCTGGCAACGCTGTTTTTGCTGCTTGCCGCTGCTGGTTATAGCCTTGGCCTATTTGGAGAGTTTGATTTTGCGCTGGGACAACAGATCAGTCTGATTGCTGTAGGCCTCTGGGCGGTTATTTTTTTGTGGCTGCAGGGCTATCCGTCCAGCGCGATTCTGTGGTCACCGAAACCTGTTTTGGGCTTGATTGGATTGATTTTGCTGGTCGCAACCTGGGTTGCTCTAGCCTCTATCCTGCATAGGGATTTTGGTCGTTGGTTGCTGTTGCTAGCTATTGTGATTGTGGTGCTGGCAGATGTGGGCGGTTATATAGCGGGCAGACTTTTTGGCAAACATAAGCTAGCACCTATTGTGAGCCCCAGAAAAACCTGGGAGGGTTTTGTCGGCGGTATGTTTTTGCAGCTATTACTGATTGCTGGTCTGCTGTGGGTATGGCCTGAATTCAGCCCCCTAACATTATTGATTTTGATTATTCCTGTGGCACTTTATTCTGTGCTGGGGGACCTTTTTGAGAGTATGGTTAAACGCGAAAGTGGTGTTAAAGACAGCAGTCAGTTACTGCCTGGCCATGGCGGGGTGCTGGATCGTATTGATGGCATTATGGCGGCGCTGCCGCTGTTCAGCTTGCTACTCGCGCAGTCGAGCTTTGTCTGATCCATGCAATCTATTACTCTGCTTGGTGCTACCGGCTCTATTGGTGAGAGCACATTGGATGTTATTGCCCGCCACCCGGATAAATACTCAGTCTTTGCGTTAACAGGCCATCAACAGCTTGAAAAACTTGCGCTGCTATGCCATCGCTTTCAGCCTCCTTTTGCTGTTGTCAATGATGCCAAATCTGCTACACAGCTGCAGACACTCTTGGCCGCAGACAATTCTAAGACCGAAGTGCTTTATGGTACTGAGGCTCTCTGTCAGGTCGCGAGCGCGACCCAGGTGGATGGGGTAATGGCCGCCATTGTTGGTGCGGCTGGTCTGGTGCCAACTATGGCCGCAGTTAAGGCAGGCAAAAAAATATTGCTCGCTAATAAAGAGTCTCTGGTGATGGCCGGTGGCCTGTTTATAGAGGCGGTTAAGGCATCTGGTGCAGATCTATTGCCGATAGATAGTGAGCATAATGCGATTTTTCAGTGCTTGCCAGCTAACTACGAGAAGGCCGAAATCAGTGGTATCAGCAAACTTTTGCTGTCAGCTTCCGGCGGCCCATTTCGCGGCTGGTCAGCTGAGCAGATGGCTGCTGTGACTCCAGATCAGGCCTGTGCTCATCCAAACTGGTCCATGGGCCGCAAGATATCTGTGGATTCCGCTTCATTGATGAACAAAGGTCTTGAGTTGATTGAGGCCTGCTGGCTGTTTGCCGTGAAGCCCTCTCAGGTTGAAGTAGTGGTGCATCCCCAGAGTGTGGTTCACTCATTGGTGCAATATATTGATGGCTCGGTGCTGGCGCAGCTGGGCAATCCGGATATGCGGACACCTATTGCCTATGGCCTTGCCTGGCCAGATCGCATAGATGCCGGGGTGGCTGAGCTTGATTTATTTGATATTGCGAGACTGGATTTTGAACAGGCTGACCTGGTTAACTTCCCCTGTTTGCAGTTGGCGTCAGATGCGGCTGCAGCTGGTGGTGATGCTCCGGCTATTCTCAATGCTGCCAATGAAATTGCTGTTCAAGCGTTCCTCGATGGACGCATTGGCTTTACTCAGATAGCTGAGGTTGTAGATAATACTCTCTCTGGTCTTGAGTTTGGTGAACCAGATTCACTGGATGCAGTCCAAGAGTCCGACAAAAAAGCGCGCAGTCACAGTGCTGCCTATATAACTGGAATCGAGTCTTAATTTATGGAGCCGTTATATACAGTTTTTTATACCTTTATTGCACTTGGTGTGTTGGTAACCTTTCACGAGTTCGGTCATTTTTGGGTGGCGCGGCGCTGTGGGGTCAAAGTTGAGCGTTTCTCTATTGGTTTTGGAACGCCTCTGTTGCGCTGGAGAGATAAGCAGGATACGGAATTTGTCCTCGCCTTACTGCCTCTGGGTGGCTATGTAAAAATGGTCGATGAGCGGGAAGGGAATGTGGACTCGGATGATTTGCACTATGCCTTTAACCGCAAATCAGTTTGGCAGCGTATGGCGATCGTCAGTGCTGGCCCGATTGCTAATTTCCTGCTGGCTATTGTGGCTTTTTGGTGGGTTTTTTTGGCTGGGGAAAAGGGGCTTGCTCCAGTGGTTGGGCTGGTTGAGGAAAACTCTCTTGGCGCTAACTCTGGCTTTGAAAGCGGCATGGAAATTGTTGCTATCGATGGTGTTGAGACTCCCACCTGGGGCATAGTATCCAAGCAGCTGTTTGGGTTTATTGGTAGCAGCGGCGATATTCCCTTTACCGTTGTTTATGGCGATTCAGATCTGCGCTATGAGGTTAATGTTGCTGTAGAC
>CAXAJC010000146.1:0-4193 GCA_963969005.1 uncultured Cellvibrionales bacterium
GTGTAAGATAACCGCCTGATGCACAGGGGAGGAGATGCGTGCACTGGAGTAGCCAGCAAAATCAGCTTCGGTGTTTGCCGTCGGCCCATCCTCAACTCTTGCTGCTGGTGCTGCAGCCTGGTTGATTCGGCGAAGATTCAGACGCTCTGCAGCACTGGCACCGGGTTGATCTGTATAGGTGATATTGCCATCGGCATCGACAATCTTATAGACCTCTGCAGCCTGAGACATGGCCACTAGGACCAATAAGATAACAACCACTGTTAGCTGCCCTGACATTGCATACTCCGACCCATACCTGCGTTTGAACGCTGAATATCTCAAGCGCTCTCTATCTCAAGAGCCCTATATTTCGAGCTTTAAATATATAAAGATTAGACTGATTTTAGATTTATCACCAACAAAGAAAAAGCCCGCCATTTCAAAAATGACGGGCCCGTCCGATTTTGCTGTAGAACAGCCTGTACTAAAAACTTAGCAGCTGTAGTACATATCAAACTCAACCGGGTGAGTGGTGTGCTCAACACGGTAGACTTCTTCCATTTTCAGCTCGATATAGGCATCGATCATATCGTCGGTGAATACACCACCAGCTGTCAGGAACTCACGGTCTGCATCAAGAGCACCCAGCGCTTCACGCAGGCTGCCAGCAACCTGAGGGATAGCAGCAGCTTCTTCAGCAGGCAGATCATAGAGATCTTTATCCGCTGCATCGCCTGGATGGATCTTGTTCTTAATGCCGTCCAGACCTGCCATCAGCATAGAAGCAAACATCAGGTATGGGTTAGCTGTTGGATCACCGAATCGCGCTTCGATACGCTTGCCCTTGGGGCTTGGCACGTATGGGATACGGATTGAAGCAGAGCGGTTGCGAGCCGAGTAAGCCAGCATTACAGGTGCTTCAAAGCCCGGGATTAGACGCTTGTAGGAGTTAGTTGAGGCGTTGGCAAAGGCGTTGATGGCCTTGGCGTGCTTGATAATACCGCCGATGTAGAAAAGAGCCATTTCGCTCAGGCCAGCATAGCCGTCGCCAGCGAACTGGTTTTCGCCATCTTTCCAGAACGACTGGTGACAGTGCATACCAGAACCGTTGTCACCAACGATTGGCTTAGGCATAAAGGTGGCTGTCTTACCATAGGCGTGCGCTACGTTGTGCACGCAGTATTTCATGATTTGAACCTGGTCAGCTTTCTTGACCAAAGTATCAAAACGTATACCGATCTCACACTGACCAGCAGTACCTACTTCATGGTGATGTACCTCTACTGCGAGGCCCATCTGCTCCATGGCACCACACATAGCAGCACGCAGATCATGCAGGCTATCTACTGGTGGTACGGGGAAGTAACCGCCTTTAACGCCAGGACGGTGACCCATGTTGCCATCGGGCAGATCCATTGAAGAAGACCAAGCCGCTTCATCAGAGTTGATTTTGTAGAAGGCGCCACTCATATCGGCACCCCACTTGATATCGTCGAATACGAAGAACTCAGGCTCAGGACCGAAAAACGCGGTATCACCCAGACCAGTGGACTCCAGATACTTCTCGGCGCGCTCAGCAATGGAGCGTGGATCACGCTCGTAGCCTTGCATTGTGGAAGGCTCAACGATTCCACAACGGATGATTACCGTTGGCTCATCAGTGAAAGGATCCAGAATTGCAGTGCTGTCATCAGGCATCAGGATCATGTCTGATTCGTTAATGCCCTTCCAACCAGCAATAGACGAACCGTCAAACATTTTACCTTCAACAAAAAAATCTTCGTCCACTTCACCAACCGGAATCGATACGTGCTGCTCTTTACCTTTAGTGTCAGTGAATCGAAGGTCAACCCAACGAGCTTCGCTATCTTTAATCAGATTTAGAGTCTTCTCAGACATTGTTTCCTCCACTATGGAATCAGTAATGCTTTATTTAAACAATCAGCCGGCGCATTGAAACCGCTCTGATCTGGTTACCATTTATTCTTCTCAACAACCCTTGGTGCAATAGTCATGCCAATGACCCGAGAAAACCAACGGCAAGATTAACAGCGCTGAAACCTACAGCAGCTCAAGGTTACCGATGACTAGCTGCTTTAAGAAGGCCAGAAGAATCAATCCAGGCGCACCTTTATGGTGCTTACCTTTGCGGATTGCACCAAAATGGCGCTAAATTTATTTAAATTAGCTTTCTTTTTCGCTGACTCGGTATAATGCCCACCTCCGAGACTTCTGTCACCTTTTACTGAGGTTTTTAGCAAGCCTCACAAACCGAAGGCTGTGATTATCAAATCCTTATCAAACCTTATGCGCCATACATCCCAAATCAGCCCCACAGATATACTGATTGATGTGCGACATCCAACCGATGCTGAACAGAAACCATTGGGCATTCCTAATATCCAGATAATCAGCATTCCATTCTTTAATCTCGAGCAACAGCTCAGCAATTTAGATAAAACCTGCAGCTACCTGCTGTACTGCGATAAGGGTATTATGAGCCGCATGCAGGCCCAGCTTATGCGCGACAAAGGCTTTGAACAGGTCGCCGTATTTAGTCAGATTACCTAGACCAGCGCCCAGCTCCGCCAGCAAAGTAAGCACAGTATTGTATTGAATCATGCACACTTTTTAACATTAGCGGCTGTATTTAAGTATCGAGAAACAGGTTGAGTCACAGAGTCAGCCGCAGAGTGCAGCCGATAACCAGCAGAGATTCAGATCTCAGTGGGAGCAAGGACGCTAGAGAAAGCGCCTCGTCCCCTCCAGATCTGTCCGTACAGCTTGAGTTAGACCGGCAGATCGCAGCCGGCCTGAAATCTGGTCTGGCATAAATCCGAAAGCCTTTTATGTTTGGCTTGCACTCTGAGATTCTGCCGAAACTAAATACATCTCTGGAATTGCAGCTCAGTCACCTGATTAAAGTCAGCTGTGGGCTGGTGGACAATATTGGCTACCAGAGCCTGCCGTTGCAAAAGCTCTGCAAACGACAGATCCACACCATTCGCATATCCCATCGCCTTATGGCTGAATCCAGTGATATTGAACGCGCCTAGAATCTGCTAAAAGGGCTGGTAGAAATCAGCAAATCTCTGAACTTGGGCTACATTGCTCCCTGCGTTGAAGAGGCTGCTATCGCCCATCAGCTCTTGGATTTAGACTGCATTTTTCTACAGGGAAATATAATTGCACCCCCTCGCCACCCACTTCAATCACGGGAATGTTGATTGAGCGCAATTCAAGTCCCAGAGCAGAAGTCACCCCCAGCTAAAAAGATCGGTAGCAGTTCCTGTAGATTCTCGTATAATCGCGGCTTTTTCGCCCACTGCGGTAATCTTAGGTACCATCATGTCCATTGAAAACTTGCGTAATATTGCGATCATCGCCCACGTTGACCACGGCAAAACTACTCTGGTTGATAAACTCCTGAGCCAGTCCGGGACTCTCGACCGCAAAGATGTCGGCTCCGAGCGCCTGATGGACTCCAATGATCAGGAAAAAGAACGCGGTATCACCATTCTGGCTAAAAATACCGCGATCAACTGGAATGACTACCGCATTAACATCGTAGACACCCCAGGTCACGCCGATTTCGGTGGTGAGGTTGAGCGTGTTCTATCCATGGTCGACTCTGTATTGCTGCTCGTTGATGCAGTTGACGGGCCAATGCCCCAGACTCGATTTGTAACCTCTAAAGCTTTTGAGCAGGGCCTGCGACCCATTGTTGTTATCAACAAGGTTGATCGCCCGGGCGCTCGCCCAGACTGGGTTATGGATCAGGTATTTGATCTGTTCGACAGTCTTGGTGCTACAGATGAACAACTGGATTTCCCAGTAATCTACGCCTCCGCATTAAATGGTATTGCCGGACATGATGTGGATGATATGGCTGAAGATATGACGCCACTCTACGAAATGATTGTTGCCGATGTACCCTCGCCCAAGGTTGATGTGGAGGCTCCATTCCAGATGCAGATATCCGCACTGGCTTATGACAGCTATGTTGGTGTTATTGGCGTAGGCCGTATTACCAGAGGTAAGCTCAAACCTGGTCAGCAGGTGGTTGTGAAAGCTGCTGACAGCAGCGAGCGCAAAGGCAAGGTACTCAATGTAAAAGGCTATCTGGGTCTTGAACAGGTAGAAACTGAGCTGGCAACTGCTGGCGATATTGTTTGTATCAACGGTATTGACGGGCTGGGTATCTCAGACAC
>CAXAJC010000147.1:0-4138 GCA_963969005.1 uncultured Cellvibrionales bacterium
TAAACACTGATATATGGCGTTTGGCTCCCTGCTTGGACAGCGCTTCATCCACCCAACCCAGCCTCTGCACATCATCCGGTGTCATACCAACGCCAACTCCCATGCCTGTCTTGCTAACCCACACATGCTTACCCGCCAGATAGCTGTCCAGATTCCAGTTATCTTTAACCTTATTGTTGGCACTGACCATGCAAGAAAAGCTGTCGTCCCACAAATGCACCTGGTGAAATGACTGGGGCAGACTATCAAAGCGGTTAATCACCAGATCAACCTTGCCCCTCTCAACATCATGAAAACTGATATCACTGGGGGTCATAATATCCAATCGGATATCCGGCGCCTGCTTTAGCAGTTCTTCTAGTAATCTGGGTAATAATGTGGATTCTGTATAGTCACTGGCGGTAATGCGAAATATGCGTGAGGAATTAGCAGGGTCAAACTCTGTCTTTGGAAGAATAGCCTGCTCTGCTGCGGCAAGCACTGTTCGCACCATCGGTTGCAGCTCCAGCGCCCTATCTGTGGGTGTCATACCATCGCTGGTGCGCACCAGTATCGGATCATTAAACAGATCCCGCAGACGCCGCAGGCTGTTAGACATGGCTGGCTGGCTTATGCCCAGTTCCTCAGCAGCTCTGGTGACATTACATTCCCGCAGCAGTACATCAAGATACACTAAAAGATTAAGATCAACTCTGGATATATTCATTTAAAGAATGCCCGCAATACAAACTATCAATTAGATTAATGGTGCCATGATACCTAAACTCGGCCCACAGTCAAATTAACCGTGGGTAAAATAGGAAGTCATCATGTCTACATATTCAAACGATATAGCCGCAGTGGCAAAGCTCAAAGAGACCATGTCCGGCGGTTGGAACGCAATCAATGCCGAATCAGCTGCCCGTATGCGCGCTCAAAATCGCTTTCAAACTGGTCTGGATATTGCCAGATACACAGCCGGCATTATGCGTGCAGATATGGAACAGTATGATGCTGACCCCAGCGCTTACACCCAGTCTCTGGGTTGCTGGCATGGTTTTATCGGCCAACAGAAACTGATATCAATCAAAAAACACTTTGGTACTACCGACAAGAAATATCTGTACCTATCAGGATGGATGGTTGCGGCACTGCGCTCAGAGTTCGGCCCTCTGCCCGACCAGTCAATGCATGAAAAAACCTCTGTCGCCTCTCTGATTGGTGAACTTTACACTTTCTTGCGCCAAGCGGATGCCCGTGAACTGGGCGGCCTGTTCCGAGAGTTGGATGCAGCTAGCGGCGATGCTAAAGCTGCGGTACAAGACAAGATAGATAACTTCCAGACCCATGTAGTGCCAATTATTGCTGATATCGATGCAGGGTTTGGTAATGCCGAGGCAACCTACTTGATGGCCAAGCAAATGATTGAAGCTGGCGCCTGCTGTATTCAGATCGAAAATCAGGTCTCGGACGAGAAACAATGTGGCCACCAGGACGGTAAGGTCACTGTGCCCCATGCGGACTTCCTGGCCAAGATTAATGCAGTGCGTTACGCCTTCCTCGAGCTTGGTGTTGATGACGGCGTTATCGTCGCCCGCACTGATTCCTTGGGGGCAGGCCTGACCAAGCAAATTGCTGTGACTGAGCAGCCTGGTGATCTGGGTGACCAGTACAATAGCTTCCTTGATGTTGAAGAAGTGTCCGCTGCTGATATGAACAATGGCGATGTGGTCATTAATCAAAATGGCAAGCTGGTGCGCCCCAAGCGCCTGCCTAGTAATCTGTTCCAGTTTAAGCCTGGCACTGGTGAGGCTCGCTGTATCCTCGACAGTATTACAAGCCTGCAAAATGGTGCAGATATGATCTGGATCGAGACAGAAAAGCCGCATATTGGGCAGATTGGCGGCATGATTGATGAGATTCGCAAAGCGGTGCCCAATGCCAAACTGGTATACAACAACTCACCTTCCTTTAACTGGACATTGAATTTCCGTCAGCAGGTCTTTGATGCCTGGGCAGAGGCTGGTAAGGACCTGTCGACTTACGATCGGGCAGACTTGATGAATGTCAGCTACGATGGATCGGAGCTGGCCACTGAAGCTGACAATAAGATCCGTACATTCCAAGCCGATGCCGCAAGAGAGGCTGGGATCTTCCATCACCTTATTACCTTGCCGACTTACCATACCGCTGCCCTGTCTACAGATAACCTGGCCAAAGAGTACTTTGGTGAACAGGGTATGCTGGGCTATGTGGCTGGTGTGCAGCGCAAGGAAATCCGTCAGGGGATTGCCTGTGTTAAGCATCAGAATATGGCGGGCTCCGATATGGGCGACGATCATAAAGAATATTTTGCCGGCGATGCAGCACTAAAAGCCTCAGGCAAAGACAACACCATGAACCAGTTCTAAACCCGGAATTGGCTGCAAAAAAGGGTGGAGGTTATCTCCGCCCTTTTTTGTGGCGCCAGGCAAATCGAAGCAGACTAAGGTCTCTTAAATCGGTATAATCCTCCGCTGCGTAAACTCCACATTACAACCAGTTTCGAGCGAGCCATCTTGAAAACAGAATTTCTCGGCAAGACCCTTTCAGGCCCTTTCACAATTCCCTCCGGGATTGTTACCACAGCCACTCCTATTATCCAGTATATGTTTGATCATATGCCGCAGATTGGTGTTATCACCACCAAGAGTGTTGGCCCTGAGCCCCGTGCCGGTAACAGAGAGCCTGTATATAGCCAGTATGCCCCAGGCTGCTTTGTCAATGCGGTTGGCCTGACGAACCCCGGTGCCCAGATGGCAGCAGATGCCATGGCCCAGCTGCATATTCCAGATGATCGCTTTTTGCTGGTGTCTATCTTTGGTGGCAGTGTTGCGGAATTTGTTGAAGTGGCCAAAATAATGGCGCCGGTCGCTAATGGCTTAGAGCTTAATTTGTCCTGCCCACACGCCAAAGGCTACGGCATGGCCATGGGCCAGGACCCTGAGATGGTAAAAGAAGTCACAGCTGCGGTTAAAGCGGTGGTGGATATCCCGGTAATACCAAAATTGACCCCGAATACCGACAATATTGCCGATATTGCTCTGGCTGCTGTTGCCGGTGGTGCAGATGGACTCTGTGCCATTAACACTGTGGGACCTGGGTATACCTCTTCCCATGGCGAGCCGGTTTTAAGCAATGGCGCTGGTGGCATGTCGGGTAAAGGCGTTTTACCAATCGCTCTGAAATGCGTCCGCGAGATTGCCGCTGTCACTGATGTTCCTATTATTGGCTGTGGTGGCGTCAGCAGTGCCGCAGATACAAGAGAGTTTATAAAAGCCGGCTCTACCGTTATTGGTGTAGGCTCTGCTCTGACCGGCATGACCACGGACGATATTGGCAGTTACTTTAATCAACTCGAATCTGACCTTAGCTTTGATTCAGACAAGGCTGAAGGCCATATCCGCTATGATATAGATATGGACTTTGAACCTGTCGTTCTGGTCGAAAATAAGCGTGTCTGTGAGGATATCTGTGTTCTCACCTTTGACCGCAAGATCAATATCCAGGCCGGTGAATTTGTTTTCCTCTGGGTGCCCGGGGTCGGCGAGAAGCCTTTCTCTGCCCTGTCTGATGACCCATTCCAGCTGGCTGTCATTGATGTGGGTACTTTTACCCATCATTTAATGGATCTGGCTGTAGGGACTGAGGTCTATGTGCGCGGGCCCCATGGTATTGCTGCATCACCACCGGAGGATGCCAAGATTATGGCTGTGGCCGGTGGTACAGGTCTGGCCGCTGTCTATCAGTTAGCCAGAGATTTTGGCAATGCTGAAGTATTTACCGGTGCCCGTACTGCCGAGCGTCTCTACTATCTTGAGGAATGTCAGAAAATCGCTCAGGTTCATGTGGCGACAGATGATGGCAGTCAGGGCTTTAAGGGCTTTGTTACTGAATTATTGCGCGCTCGCCTTCAGGAGATGAATCAGGCCGAGCTGGATAAGCTGGTTTTTTATAACTGTGGTCCCGCTCCTATGGTGCATGCAGCGGCGGCTGTGCAGCGAGAGTTTTGTCGCGATGATCAGATCTTTAGTGCCATTGATTATCTGACTAAATGTGGTGTCGGTATCTGTGGTGCTTGCGCTGCGCCGGATGGCCAGCGCATCTGTGTAGACGGACC
>CAXAJC010000148.1:0-4136 GCA_963969005.1 uncultured Cellvibrionales bacterium
GCTGTAAGGTACCCACATCGGCCACCAGACCCAGACGGGTTTCGCGCACACTAAACACAGCGTCTGCGCTGGCGATACGAATATCACAGGCGGTGATCAGATCAACCCCTGCACCCAGACAGAAGCCCTGCACCACCGCAATCACCGGCAGTTCGCACTCGGCTAATGAGGTGATTGCCTGCTGGAATTTTTGAGTGTTACTCAGCTGACGGATATTGGCTTCGGCTTTGGAGCGGGCCTTGGCTTTTTTATGTTGGCTCAAGCCATCTTCCGCCAGATCAATACCGGCGCAAAAGTGCTTGCCACGACCAGCCAAAACAATAGCGCCCAGCTCTCCATCTTCGCAGAGAGCTGCCAGGGCATGGGGTATAGCCGACCACAGCTCTGTGGACAGGGCGTTATATTTAGATTCACGGTCAAGCCAGATAATGCCGACCTGTCCCTGTTTTTCAATACTTAATACATTGGATGAAAAAGTCATTCTCTCTTCCCTACCCTCAGGTTGACTGTCTGTTTAAGGAGCGCATGGTCATTTTGGCCAGCTGCGACATATGCACCTCGTCCGGGCCATCGGCAATACGACAGAATCTACTTGTGGTCCAGATATGGGCCAGGGGTGTGTCCTGACAGACGCCCATACCGCCAAAGATTTGCATGGCACGGCTGGAGACGTCCTCACACATTTTTGGCGCAACAATTTTTAGCATGCTGATATCTTCGCGAGCACCGTCGATACCGTATTTATCCATTTTCTCAGCGGCGGCCAATACCAGCAGTCGGCACTGTTCGATATCACAGCGGCTACGGGCAATCTCATGTTGCACACTGGTCTTTTTGCTGAGGGGCTCTCCGAAGGCAACCCGCTGTTGAGCGCGCTCACACATCAGCTCCAGCGCGCGCTGGGCCATGCCCACAAACATCATGGCGTACTGGAAACGGCCCGGCCCCAGGCGACCCTGGGCAATCTCAAAGCCGCGGCCTTCACCGAGAATCAGGTTGGTTACAGGCACACGTACATCGCTAAAGATCATATCGCCCTCACCACCGGGGCTATGGTATTCACCAAATACCTTGAGCGGCCGAGACATTTTTACCCCGGGCGTATCCGTGGGCACCAGAATAGTACTGTGCTGCTGATGGCGCGGGGCGTCCGGGTTGGACTTGCCCATCACCAACATGATTTTACAGGCGGAGCCGATAACATTGGTGGTCCACCATTTGCGGCCATTGAGCACATATTCATCGCCATCGCGCTCAATCTTTAGCTCCATATTGGTGGCGTCAGATGAAGCGACATCCGGCTCAGTCATGGCATAGGCCGAGCGGATTTCACCGGCTAAAAGAGGCAGCAACCACTGCTCTTGCTGCTCTGGGGTGCCGTATTTGGCCAACACTTCCATATTGCCTCGGTCTGGGGCATTACAGTTAAATATCTGCTGAGACCAAGCCGCTCTGGACATGGTTTCAAACAGCGGGGCAATTTCAAGATTAGTCAGGCCGGGGCTCCAGGGCTTGTATTCTTCCGGCAGAAATAGATTCCACAGACCCTGCTTTTTGGCTTCGTCCTTTAGACCCTGATACCAGTCCGGGTACTGCCAGAGGTTGTTCTGGTCATTGGTAAATTCTTCGTAATCATGCTCACGAGGATAGATATGCTCATCCATAAATACCTTTAAGCGTTCATTGAGATCCTCTGCTCTGGCGGTTAATTCAAAACCCATGGTTTACTCCCTTTTAATGTAAATTTTTGATTAAATAATTCCGGTAATTTTGCGCATCAGTTTGTTCATGCCACCAATCCAGCGGTCATAGTTGCGGGTTTTGTTTTGCATAAACTCTTCAACAATTGGATGCGGCAAAATCAAAAACTTCTCGTCGCGCAGCCCTTCAACCACGCAATCTGCCAGCTCCTCGGGCTCGATCATGCCATTGTTGGCAGCTGCAGCCACTGCGTCATTATCTACTGCTGTCATGGCGGTACGCACAGCCTGAGGACAGAGCATGGAAACATTGATGCCCTCATGTTTGTGGTGAATAGCCAGCCATTCACCAAAACCCACGGCAGCATGCTTGGTGACACCATAGGCCGCGCCACCAATTTGATTAAGCAAACCGGCGGCAGATGAGGTATTCAAAAAGTAGCCACCACCACGGGCCACCATACGCGGTATCAGATGGCGCGCGGCATAGACATGGGACATAACATTGATATCCCAGATAGCCTGCCATTCAGCATTGGGCGAATCGATATACTGGCCAAACCCCACACCGGCATTACAACAAAACAAGTCGATGGGGCCTATATTAGCTTCGGTATCGTCAATAATGCGCGCCGTATCTTCCTCTTTGGCCACATCCGCTAGCATGGCCACGCCGCCAATCATATCGGCGGTCTCCTGAGCGTTATCTAAATTGATATCGGCACAGACTACCTGCTTGGCCCCTTCAGCATGAAATCGTACCGCCAGCGCACGGCCTATACCACTGCCGGCACCGGTGATAACCACGATTTTATTTTTTAACTCCATAGCCTGATCCTCTCTCTATTGGCTTCTACTTCTCCGCTTCCTTAAATCAAAGTTCCCAGGTGCTCTTTACGGAATGGCTTTAAATCATCCATACGCTTGGCCTCAACTAAATTAACCCAGTCAGGGTTAGAGATCAGCGCGCGGCCCACAGCTACCAGATCAAACTCATCCTGATCGAGGCGATACAGCAAGGTATCCAGGCTAGCGGGATCTGCCTCTTTAAATGTCGCTTCGCCGGGCTTGGGGATAAAGTCTGCATCAAGCCCAACACTGCCCACGGTAATTGCTGGTTTGCCAGTAATTTTTTGTGTCCAACCTGCCAGATTTAGCTCGCTGCCCTCAAATTCTGGCTCCCAAAAACGTCGCTGGGAGCAGTGGAAAATATCTACCCCGGCCTCGGATAGGGGCAATAAGAATCGCTCCAACTCTTCAGGAGTCACTGCCAAGCGGGCTGTGTAGTCCTGCTGCTTCCACTGAGACCAGCGCAAGATAACAGGGAAATCCGGACCCACTGCAGCGCGAACCGCCTCAATAACTTCCACCGCAAAGCGATTTCGATTTTCAATGGAGCCACCGTAATGATCATCTCGCTGATTGGTACCCTCCCAGAAAAACTGATCAATCAGATAACCATGAGCACCGTGCAATTCAACTGCATCACAGCCAATAGCCTGAGCATCTGCCGCGGCTTGGGCAAAGGCGACAACTACATCATCAATATCCTGCTGGGTCATCACATGGCGATTGACCTTGCCCGGCACATTCATCCCCGAGGGACCATAACCTGGCACATCGCCTTCTGGCAGAGTACCGGATTTTCGCACAGCGCCCACATGCCAGAGCTGAGGTGCTATTTTGCCCCCCGCTTCATGGACCGCATCCACTACCTTTTTCCAGCCCGCCAGTCGCGCTGCGCCATGGAAATAAGGCACACCTGGGTAGCCACTGGCTCCCTTGTGACCAATACAGGTACCTTCAGTGACTACCAGACCCACCCCACCTTCGGCGCGGCGGCGATAGTAGTCGACGACATTGTCACCGGGAATATTGTCATTGGGAGAAAAGTTTCTGGTCATGGGCGCCATGACAATGCGGTTTTTTAACTCTAGGTTTCCCAGATTAAATGGCTGAAAAAGGGCGTTATCGGTCATAGAATTCTCGTTATTATTTTATAGGATTAAAGTCTGTGTCAGAGACGCAATCAGGGCCAAGCCCATTGCCACCAATACTCGCGGCGAGCCCATCAGCAAACTGGTCGTCGCAGGAAAGGCCAGGGTCTTTTCCAATGCCGCAAGCTTATCTCCATGGTGATCGCTACCAAAGGTATCCAGCAATGTCTCGGCACAGTCTCGGCGACTGCGATATCTCACAATCCCCGTTGATGTCCAATTATCCGCCTGATCGCAGTGGAGGTTTTCAATATTTTTTGCCTGGGCATTAGCGATAAAGAAGGGATGGCCACCGCGCTTAAACATGCCCGCCATAAATATTTTGCTGTAACTCTGCAATAGCTTGGCCGACTCTCTCTTGGGCGACTTTAGTTCCAGCAGATTGATCATAAACCATTCGCGACCATCATCTTTGGCCAGAAAATTACGCAGGTTAGCC
>CAXAJC010000149.1:0-4099 GCA_963969005.1 uncultured Cellvibrionales bacterium
GGCTAACACAGGCGGGGATGATTTTGATGTGCTGTCTCTGAACGGTGTTCTCTGGCTGAATGAACAGGCTGCAAAATGGCGTCCTTATGTTCTGCTGGGTATGAATCAATATGATTTCAACGACGCTAGCAATCTGGTATCTCGGCATGATTATAAAAGCAAACAACTGCTGTTTGGCCTAGGTGTAGGCACCATGGTCAATGATGATTATCAGTTCCGTGCTGATGTTCGCGGTATGAGCAGTTTAGATGAAGATGGTGAAGATGTTGGTATTCAGCTGTCTATCAATCGCGTTTTCGGTGGCACTGCTGCTCCACAGCCTGTTGCGGCTCCGTTTGTAGCTCAAAAGCCAGAGATCAGAACTGTTACTATTCGTCTGAATGTAGAGTTTGAATTTAACAAGGACACTGTACTGGCAGTCTATGGCGACCAGCTGGAAGCCATTGCCGCGGCCATGAGCGTTCATGAAGATATTGAGTTGGTGCTTGAAGGCCATACTGACAGCCGAGGTTCGGACGAATACAATAATGACTTGTCGGCCCGTCGCGCTGCAGCTGTTAAGCAGAAGCTGTCAGTTGACTATGGTATTGCCGCAGACCGAATCAGCTCTGTTGGCTATGGTGAGAGCCGCCCAATTGCTAGCAATCAAACTGATCAGGGACGCGCACGCAATCGCCGTGTTGTTGGTGAGATGTCTTTCTCTGAGGTGGCAGTAGATTAAGAGCGGACAGTTTGCTAAATGATTGACATAACGGCGCCTTACGGGCGCCGTTTTTGTCTCTGTAAAAGGAATGAGAAAGTACTGGGAGAGGACTGAGAATGAGCACTACATTCTACTGGCATGACTACGAAACCTTTGGTGTCGACCCTTCTGTAGATCGACCTTCACAGTTTGCCGGTCTGCGCACCGATGAAAACCTCAACCCCATTGGCGAGCCCCTGGTGATTTATTGCCAGCCACACAAAGATATTTTGCCAGCGCCCATGGCCTGCCTGGTTACAGGTATTACTCCCCAACATGCCCTGGAGCACGGCCTGCCCGAGCCGGAGTTTATCGCTCAGATTCACCAGCAACTGGCGGTGCCGGGAACCTGTGGTGTAGGCTATAACTCTGTGCGCTTTGATGATGAAGTGACTCGCTATACCCTCTACCGCAACTTTTACGACCCCTATCAGCGGGAGTGGAAAAACGGTAATTCCCGCTGGGATATTATTGATATGCTGCGCCTGTGCCGAGCACTGCGCCCTGAGGGTATTGAATGGCCAGACCATGAGCCGGGCCGCCCCAGCTTTAAACTCGAAGATCTGACCAGAGCCAATGGCATTGCCCATGAGGCAGCCCACGATGCCCTCAGCGATGTGACAGCCACCATTGCCATGGCCAAACTAGTCAAGGACAAGCAACCCAGGTTATTTGATTATGTAGTCAACAACCGCAGCAAAAAAGCCGTCGCTGAAATGCTAAATGTCCAGCAGCGCAAACCCTTTTTTCATATCTCCGGCATGCTTGCACGAGAGCATATGTACGGTGCTCTTATGATGCCCCTAGCCATGCATCCCAGTAATAGCAACGGGGTGATCTGCATGGACCTGTCGGCAGATCCCGACGCCTTAATCAGTCTGGATATTCAAGAGATTCAAGACCGAGTGTTTACCAGCAACGATGACCTGCCCGAGGATATTGACCGCATTCCCTTAAAACTGGTTCACCTTAATAAAGTCCCGGTGGTAACCACACCCAAGCTGGTGGATGAAGCTGCGGCCAAGCGTTTAAATATTGATCTGCAACGTTGTGAGCGCAATTGGCAGCGGCTGATTCAAGTGGACCTGCAGGCCAAGCTACAAGAGGTTTTTGCCGGGCAGTCTTTTCCGCCAAAAGCAGAGGCCGAACAGCAGCTCTATGATGGTTTTTTGCCCAATCATGACAAACCGATTCTGGATGAGGTGCGCCGCGCTAGTGCAGAAGACTTTGCCCAGCACAGCTTTTATTTCTCCGACGATCGCTACAACCAGTTGTTATTTAACTATCGCGCCCGCTATTTTGCCGGCTCATTGACCGCCGAAGAGCAGAAAACCTGGCAGGAGAGTTGCAAATGGCGGCTCACCGATGAAGATTCCGGCTATTTAACTCTGCGGCAACAGAGTCATGAAATTAACCAATTATTGGCCGATAGCAGCCTTAGTGCAGACAAACGGGCAATTTTAGAGCAACTTCAGGCCTGGGGAAGCAATATAGCCAGTGAATTTGGTCTGACAAGCTAGAGTGAAACGCCTAAACAGGCTAAAATCCGCCAAATCAATTAGCCCTGAGGTTATGGCTTGAATTTCACCGGCGCGCATATACTCTCAATCAATCAATTCCAACGTCAGGATGTCGAGCGTGTTTTCGCTGTGGCTGACGATATGCTGCCCTATGCCATGCGCAAAAAAGTCACCCGCGTGCTGGAAGGCGCTATTCTCGGCAATATGTTTTTTGAAGCCAGCACCAGAACCAGAGTCAGCTTTGGCTCGGCGTTCAATTTGCTGGGTGGCGAAGTGCGCGAGACCGCTGGCTTTGAAAGCTCGGCACTGGTCAAAGGTGAGTCTTTGCAAGATACCGCCAGAGTGCTGTCGGGGTTTAGCGATGTGATTTGCATGCGCCATCCCCAGGAGGGTTCAGTCGCCGACTTTGCCTCCGCCAGCCGGGTGCCAGTGATGAATGGTGGTGACGGTGCCAATGAGCACCCAACTCAGGCATTGCTTGATCTGTATACCATTCGCAAAGAAGTAGCCGACAGAGGCCGCGATATTGATGGCCTTAAAGTCGCCATGATTGGTGATCTGCGCCATGGCCGCACAGTGCATTCCCTGAGCAAGCTGTTATCGCTGTATCGGGATATTGAGGTGGTACTGGTGTCGCCAAAAGAGCTCACATTACCTGACGATATTATTGAGCATATGCGGAGTGCTGGCGTGAAGGTTACGGTGTCCCACGAGCTTACCGGCGCGATTACTGATGTGGATATTGTCTACTCCACCAGAATCCAGGAAGAGCGTTTTGCCAGCAAGGAAGAGGCCGACCTGTACCGCGGCAAGTTCCGCCTTAATCAGGCCATTTACACCGAGTTCTGCCAGCCCAACACAGTGATTATGCATCCATTACCCAGGGATTCTCGGGCCGATGCCAATGAACTGGATGTGGATTTGGACAGCAACCCCAACCTCGCTATATTTCGCCAGACCGACAATGGCGTACTGGTGCGCATGGCACTGTTTGCCCTGGTGCTGGATGTGGCTCATCTAGTCGACCAGTACTCTCAGGATGTGCGCTGGTACAACTCCCGTCAGGATTAACAGCCGACAATAATAAAAAATGGCGAAGCTATGAGTGACTTTGACGATATCCGTCCCTACAACGATGCTGAGGTCCCCGCAGTACTAGAGCGGCTGATTGCCGACCATGAATTCCTTGATTTGCTGCTGGCTCGAAAAGCGCCCCGACTATGCAAATTTTTGCCCTGGATATTTAAGCCCTTAGCCAGACCATTTATACAGCGCAGCCTGCACAGACTCACCTCAGATGTGCATACTGTTGCCGACTTTCAGTCCCATATGACAGTGGCTTTAAAAGATATTCTGGATCGCACCACAGAGGGTTATGGTTTTGGCGGGTTGGATAATATCGAGCCGAGCAAAGCCTATCTGTTTATGAGCAACCATCGGGATATTGCTCTGGATCCAGCGATGGTCAACCTGGCGCTGATCATGTCGGATTTAAAAACCGTGCGCATTGCCATTGGCGATAACTTGCTGCGCAAACCTTATGCCTCAGATTTGATGCGCGTTAACCGCAGCTTTATTGTTAAGCGCTCGGTCACCAGTCGTCGCGACAAACTCGAAGCCCTGAAAACATTGTCCCGTTATATTCGCTACAGTATTACCAGTGAACAAACATCCTGCTGGATTGCCCAGGCAGAAGGACGGGCAAAAAGTGGTCGCGACCGAACCGAGACCGCGCTGCTGAAAATGCTCGCACTGTCTAAAACCAAAGAGCAAAGTTTTGCCCAGGCCATAGAAGAGATTAACCTGCTACCAGTCTCCATTTCCTATGAATATGACC
>CAXAJC010000150.1:0-4067 GCA_963969005.1 uncultured Cellvibrionales bacterium
AGTCATAAATGGCAGTATCAAAGTCGCGCACCAGTCGCTGTGCGATGGGAATAAAATTCTCCCCTTCTACTGTGGTGCTCACTTGCCTGGTCGTGCGCTCCAATAGCTTTAAGCCAATAAATTCTTCCAGCTGTTTGACGGCCAATGTGATAGCGGGCTGTGTGCGCGAGAGTTTTTCAGCGGCACCATTAAAGCTGCCCTCTTCGGCGACAGTCACAAAGGTGCGTAGATGTCTCAAAGTTACATTTAAGTATTTGATAATATTCTCTTTCTTGTAATTATTAGTAGCTTTGTTGATTCTTAGAATAAATTAATTATCCTTATAAATCTATATAAAGTTTTGATTGGATTTATAGGTGCTTAGGGATAAAGATAGGGCGTTATGGCGTTAGTTAGCGCTAAAAATTACAGGCGGAGACAGTATGAGTCAGGATTTACACAACAATTATATTAATGGCGAATGGGTCGGCAGTTCACAGGTCATCGAAAATATAAACCCCTCAGATACAGGCGATATAGTCGGCCGTTATGCTAAGGCCTCTAATGAGGACTGTCTGGCCGCTATCAGCGCGGCCAATGCCGCCTTTGACGGCTGGTCGCAAAGTGCTTTGGAGCAGCGCAAAACCATACTGGATTTTATTGGTGCCGAACTGATAGCCCGCAGCGGTGAAATTGGCGAGATTCTAGCCCGTGAGGAAGGAAAAACCCGTGCTGAAGGCGTGGGCGAGGTGTATCGCTCCGGACAATTTTTTCAATATTACGGTGCTGAAGTTCTGCGCCTGATGGGTGAGAACACTCAGTCCGTGCGTCCTGGAGTCGATGTAGAAGTTCATCGCGAAGCACTTGGTGTGATTGGCATTGTTACACCTTGGAATTTTCCCATGGCTGTTGCGGCCTGGAAGGTGGCACCAGCGATTGCCTATGGCAATGCGGTAGTGCTTAAGCCGGCTGAATTGGTGCCTGGCAGTGCCTGGATACTGGCCGATATTATCAGCCGCAGCGGTCTGCCTGCTGGTGTGTTTAATCTGGTAATGGGCTCTGGTCGCGATGTGGGTGAGACTCTCTGTACATCTCCGGATATTCAGGCTGTGACCTTTACTGGCTCTGTGGGAGTCGGTCGCCATATTGCCCGCAATGCCATTGATAATATGGCCCGCGTGCAGCTGGAGATGGGCAGCAAAAATGCCTTGGTAATCCTGGACGATGCCGATCTTGATACAGCGGTGCAATGTGCGGTAGCTGGTGCCTATTTTGGTACAGGGCAAAAATGTACAGCCTCATCGCGAATTATTGTGCAGGCCGGCATTCATGATAAGTTTGTTGAGAAAATGACTGCGGCGGTAAGCAATCTGGTTGTGGGCCATGCTCTGGCCGAGGGTTCGCAGATAGGCCCGGTAGTGGATGGACGTCAACTGCAGCAGAACCTTGACTATATGCAGATTGCTAAAGACGAAGGTGCCGAGCTGGTGCTGGGTGGCGAAGCTCTGACCATGGATACTGCGGGCTTTTACATGTCCCCTGCACTGTTTGTAAATACCAATAACCAGATGCGCATTAACCGCGAAGAAGTATTTGGACCTATCGCCTGTGTAATCAAGGTGGATAGCTATGAAGAGGCCCTGGAAGTCTCCAATGACTCAGACTTTGGTCTGACCTCAGGAATCATTACCAATAGCTTGGCCAATGCCGGCCACTTTAAGCGCCACTCCAAGTCCGGTTGTGTGATGGTTAACCTGCCTACCGCAGGTACCGACTACCATGTGCCCTTTGGCGGCCGCAAAAACTCAAGCTATGGCCCCCGCGAGCAAGGCCAGTATGCCCGCGAGTTCTACACTATTATCAAAACTAACTACAGCAAGCCCTATTAATTGCTATTCAGGATTAAGTGATGAACAGAGAGATGCTTCTTGTCGACGGGCTGCAATATGTTAATTGGAATCGCGACCTGTTTGAAAAGGCCCAACGCAGCGGATTGAGCGCCATACATGTGACCATTGCCTACTGGGAAAATATTCGTGAGACTCTGGAGAATATTGGCAACTGGAATCGGCATTTTATCAATCATGCGGATTTGATTATGCCGATTCATCAGGCTGCGGATATCCTTGAAGCCAAGCGCTTGGGTAAAGTGGGTATTATCTTTGGTTTCCAGAACTGCTCACCCATTGAAGATGATGTCAAAATGGTGCAGATCCTGCAGCAGCTGGGGGTGCGTATTATGCAGCTCAGCTATAATAATCAGAGTCTACTGGCCACCGGTTGCTACGAAGAGCAAGACGCTGGCATCACCAGATTTGGCCGCGAAGTGATCAAAGAGATGAACCGTGTGGGCATGATTATCGATATGTCACACAGTGCCGAAAAGTCGACCCTGGAAGCCATAGAAATTTCCGAACGGCCTATTGCCATCACCCATGCCAACCCAAGTTTTTTCCACCCGGCACTGCGCAATAAATCCGATACAGTGCTGCGTGCCATCGGTGAATCCGAGGGTATGCTGGGCTTTAGCATGTATCCCTTTCATCTCAAAAATGGCTCCGATTGCACCTTGTCCGAGTTCTGCCAGATGATTGCCCAAACCGCTGAGATGATTGGCGTGGATCGCATTGGTATAGGTTCCGATCTCTGCGAGAACTGGGACTATTCAATACTGGAGTGGATGCGCAGCGGCCGCTGGACCACTGGCATTGACCATGGTGAAGGCTCTGCGGCTAATCCAAGCTGGCCCCGTCAACCCAACTGGTTTGCTGGTTCAAAAGATATGCTGACAGTGGCGCAGGGCCTCGAAGATGTGGGCTTTGCCAATGCAGATATCGAGAAAATTATGGGTCAAAACTGGTTGTCATTTTTTGAAAAATCTTTTCCAGGCGCGCCGCTAAGCTCTTAAAGTCAGTTTGTAAAATGGTTATAAAAAAAGCCGTTTAACAGCTAAAATTGACTATGTCGCAACCGAGTTTTCTATGTCGTTTTTAATTAAGTCGCAGTGGATTTCTAGGCCTAAAATAGCCGAAATTCCCGGCCCTAACCAGGTGCTGGAGATGGCTTTTTTTACAGGTGTCGCCCGTGCATTCATCCTACAGATCAACTGCCAAGCTTAGTCTCAGCCAAAGCGCTGTATTGCCCATGCGGCCTGCCAGTCAGGTCATGCAGTTGAATCGTCTGGGTAGTTTTCACCAGTCTCGTCTGAGCTTTATGCGCACATTGGTGCGCCGCATGGTGCAGGAAAACTGGCAGATCAACAGCACTGTGTTTGATCTGGATGCAGAGGGTTATGGCACTGCGGTCTATGAAGTCAAAGCGAGATATGGCACCTATAGCTATGTGTTGTTCTCCCATTACCTCGACCCGGAAAACCGCAATGATCGGGTAATCGCCGACCAATGGGACCTGACCATGGCGCTCTGTGAAGGCACAGTGGATGGCGAGCAGCTGGAGTTTCTGCGCAACAATGTACCCAAGCAAGAAGCAGGGCGGGTTGATTCCCGGGTTTTTGTATTGTCCAGGGGCAACCGCAGTGGTCGTACCTTTGACTATGTGGTTGATCAACTGACCCAGGGCAGACAGCCAGATGTGGATGTCATTGCCGAAGTTGGCTATCTGTATCGCACCACCGCAGCCTATGGCAGTGGCAAATTGGGTATGGCCGACTGGGAAAAAGTTCGCACCAAACACCGGGATTTTGCCCGTCCTTTCGCCGCAGAAATGTTTACCTGTTTTATGTTGCGCCATTTTAGCCTTCAACATGCTGACTATATCGCAGCCCAGCGTGCGCCAAAAACTGCAGTAAAGCTGGATGATGATATCAAGCGCTACTTTGGTATTGGCAACTCTACCGGTCTGGGTATGGCGCCATTTTTAATTAATCATCCGCTGCTGATCAATCAATGGATTGAGCAGCGTGAAACCGCATTGGCTCGGGCTATTATGGCTGGTACAGATGGCTTGAATACTGCCATATTGAACAAGTTCGCCACTGCCGCGGCCAGAGTGATTCAACATCTGGGAGAGATCAGTACAGGTGACACCCAGCAAAATATCTCCAACGGTTTGGTGCGCGAAGAGCTGCA
>CAXAJC010000151.1:0-4063 GCA_963969005.1 uncultured Cellvibrionales bacterium
TCCTCTACCTTCATACCAACAACGTAATGTACCGGATAAAAACGATACAGCAGTTTCTTAGCCGCATCCGCGCGGGGTATATGTTCAATATCAGGCTTTACTATCTCTGGTTCCACGGACTCTTTTTTCTCCAACTGTGCCGGCAGCGCTTTTTTTAAGCAAAATGCCAAGATGAACCATTATAGTACCGAGTAGGCCACATTGCGCTATTTAAATTATGTCTAGATAAAATAATGCACATATAACATAATATATTTTCGCAGGCTTTCAAAAGGTGGCCCTATAAGCACCATATTTGCCTGTCTCGTCTATATAGTTGGGGGATATATAAGTGAAATCAGGAGTTGTTATTATCGGCGCTGGTCAGGCCAGTGCTGTCGCCGCAGCGACACTGCGCAAAGAAAAATATACTGGCACGATTAGAATACTTGGCGATGAAAGCCAACCGGCTTATGACCGCCCACCATTGTCAAAATATTATCTCGCTGGTGAAATGGAGTTACCCAAACTTTTGATCCGCCCTGCAGAATTTTATGCGGACAATGATATCGACCTTCACACCAACACCAGAGTTGCATCAATTGATGCCGAGGCCAAACAGGTTGTTACGGCAACGGATGAGGTGTTTGATTATGACAAACTGGTGATTGCAACAGGATCAAGGGCGCGGCGACTGAATCTGCCTGGTAGTGACCTTGAAGGAATCTTCTACCTGCGTACATTGGACGATGTTGATCTGATCCGCCAAGCAATGGGCAGTGGCAAAAAGCTCTGTGTTATTGGTGGTGGCTACGTAGGCCTCGAAGTGGCTGCTGTCGCATCAGTGGCGGGGTTAGACGTGACTGTTATCGAGACCCAGGACAGAATTTTGCAGCGGGTGACAACTCCCGAAATGAGCGACTATTACCATAACCTCCATGTCGAACGCGGCGTTAATATTATGCTAAATAAAGCAGTGACGGGCTTTGATGGTACAGGTTCGGTGTCCAAAGTACTTTGCGGCGATGACAGCGTGGATGCGGATCTGGTTATTATTGGTGTTGGTATTGTCCCGAATATTGAGATTGCCGAGAATGCCGGTATTGATTGCGATAATGGCATTCTGGTTGATGACCATGGTCAGACTTCAAACCCGGATATCTATGCGGCGGGAGACTGTACCAATCACCCCAACCGTCTTCTCGGTCGCCGCTTAAGACTTGAATCAGTACCCAATGCGATAGAGCAGGCCAGAGTCGCGTGCATTAATCTGCTTGGCGGTGATCTGGAATACGCTTCGATACCATGGTTTTGGAGCGATCAGTACGAATTAAAGCTACAGATGGTTGGGTTCTCCAGTGACGGTGAAGAAAGTGTTGTTCGCGGCGATAAATCAACCAACAGCTTTGCCGTATTCCATCTCAAGAATGGCTGTGTGGTGGCTGTCGATGCAGTTAATAGCTCAAAGGCATTTATGCTTGGTAAAAGGCTCTATGGCAAATCTGTGGATGCAGCATTGCTGGCTGATGAGTCGATCGAATTGAAGTCTTTTTTAAGCTGAAGTGACGGGCAATGGTTGCTTTGGGTCTGATAGCTAGAGGTCAATATTTTGCATATTCGTCGATATAAAGCTGGGTATTCCAGACGCCACTTCCTTGAACAGATGGGACGGGGCGTACTTGCGACTGGTGTACTAGCGCCACTGTGGCCCACCATTGCAGCCACGGGCAGTGTTGAGCGAGCTTATCCTGAGGAGCTGCTCTCTATCAGCGCCTATACCGGCGGTAAAATAAGCGATGGCGATCGTATTGATGCCAACAATGTAGAGCTAGTTAAAGACTTGCTCGACCCCATTCAGTATACGCAGATTTCAGAAATGGGCCGGGTGCTAACGGTCCGGTCCACCACAACAGATATTATGAAGCTCAGTCCTTGGGAATATATTGAGGCTACTTTAAGGCATCAGGGCCAAGCCACATTTGCATCGGACGGCAATGTAGTGACCAAAGACGGTAAACCATGGATAGGTGGTAATCCGTTTCCCAATCCGACATCAGCCTTAGAGGTTTTTGCCAGCAGCACATTGAGCTGGGGACGCCATGATGTGTCATTTAATGCGGTTAAAGAGTACGACCTCAACCCGGACGGTGTGCTGGCATATCAGTATCAATGCTGCTGGGTGGAGATGAGCCCGGTGGGTCGTGTCTCCCTCGAGCCAATGCCCTATTTGCCTGGACATGAAGATAAACTCCGTTACCAGTCTGTGTTTTTTGTTACGCCCAGTGATGTCAGAGGCACCTCTTATTTAAATATCTGGCACTATGATCAGAACCGATACCCGGACCTCTACGGTTATCTGCCAGCCTTTAAAAGGGTTCGGCGATTTCCAACCAATCAGCGGTTTGAACCATTGATACCAGGGTCTACCATGTATCTCTCAGACGCCTGGGCCTCCGGAGATCCTTTTTTGACCTGGGGCAACTATAAAATTGTTCATCGTGGCCCTATGCTGGCAGCCGTGAGTGATAGCTGGAATGCTGACTCGGATAACTGGGAACATACAGTGCACGGCGGCGAAAAGGGCCAGACATTTTGGGATACCGATGTTGAGTTAGTGCCTGAGACCATTGTTGTTGAGGCAGAGCCCACTGGTTACCCAAGAGCGCCAGTCAGTAAAAAACGGGTCTGGTTTGATGCCAGAACCATGCTGCCTCTGAGTATGGTGAGCTTTGACCGCCGTGGGGATATTTATAGATCTTTTGACGGTGCTTTCTCGGTCTATGAAAAGGGCGACAAGCGAGTCATGGATGGCAAGCATCCCTATTGGTCCTGGACCAGAGTGCATGCCCATGATGTGCAAACCAATAGAGTTACTCGAATGGAGCAGGTTAAGGAAGTCGCCGGTGGTTATCGCACAGAGGCTAATAACCCCGACGTTTATGATCGCTTCCTCACCCGCAGCGCCCTAAGGCGACTGGGGAGTTAGTACAGACCTAAAGCTGGGCTTCGGCAAACGCTAATAGCTCCTGGTGATATTTCTCTGCTTCTTCTATCAGAGGAACATGCCCGGAGTTTTCAAATTCCACGACTTTAGTATCAGTATTGAACCCTGCTATTGAACGTCCAACCTCAGGATCAGCCAAGGCGTCATTTTTACCGACAAAACTAATCATAGGAATATTTAGGGCTGAGAGTTGTGCACGCTGATCGAGCGGGCCTAACTCAGCCAGTGTATTGGCTGTCATCGGTGAGGCGGCCATGAAAATGCTCCATGTCCAGTCAATCACGTTCTCCCCGACCTCGGCAGCATAAATACCCTGGGCCAGACCTTTTAAGAAGTTCGGGCGATCAGCTTGTAACCCAACCAATGTACCACTGAGCAATTCTTCAGTGCCGCCGTGGGGGAAATCATCTTTCTGCAAGTAAACCGGCGCTGCAGGGCAGGTAAATGCAATGCTGCAGCAGGTTTCCCCGAGCAGCGTTGCTGCTTCAATGGCAACCGCAGCTCCGATTGACCAACCATTGAGCATCACCTTTTTAAGACCAAGTTCTGCAACCAGTGCAGCCACATCGCCAGCGATGCCATTAATGCTCATATCATCAAAATCTTTGTCGGACAGACCACAGCCGCGATGGTCGAGGGTAACAACCCGATACCCCGCGTTTACAAGATGGGGTAATGTGCCATCCCAGGCTCTGAGGTTCATCCCCCAAGCGTGGATAAGAATGATCGCTGCTGGTCCATGGCCATTATCTTCGTAATAGATGTTTTTACCATTTTCTCTTTTAAGGTAAGCCAATTTAATCGCTCCCGGCCGTCAAGCCTGTAATTGTAATTATTGGGGGTAGGGGTCATCCATCCGAAGATGCTGCCAAACCCATAACAATGGGTACTTTTGACTGAAAACCTACAAATAAAAATACTGATATAAGTATAATATGTCAAATATATATTATGTTGAATTGACGCTAAAATCAGCAAAAACAGCCTTAGTTATAAAGGAGCGAAAAATGTTGCACGAGCAAGTGGTTAATATTGGGATGGGGCAGACTATTTTAAAAAGCGCCGAGCGCAGTCCTCAGG
>CAXAJC010000152.1:0-4048 GCA_963969005.1 uncultured Cellvibrionales bacterium
CACTAGCAGGGGCAAACCCTGCTTTAGAGCCCAGTTGAACAAATGTTTTGGTGCCTGCTGCGGCAAGGAGTCTGCAGATATTTACAACCAGCGGATGCAAACAGCGCTTAAAAATTATCAAATCAAGCTCTGGCCCTACCCAGATGCGATTTTAGTTGAGGAGCGAGATGGGCAAAACCCGGAGCTAAGCTGTTTTCATTTGGTGGATCGCTGGCGTTACCTGGCCAGGCTGACTCTGATTGACGAACTGTATGACCATGGGTTTCAGCTTAGTGGCAACCAATCCCCAAGCCAAATACCAAACCCGCCTCAACAAGACGAGCCAGAAACCGAGAGCCGCTTTGATCTGGATATCTATTTTATTCTGGTCCGCTTTCTTGTGGATGGGGACAGGGCTGCCATGAATAACCTGCGTATTCATCCACTGGATCGGAGACCCACCGATTCGATGGAGCATTATGACTAATGTCATAAAACCTTCACCAACCTTTCAAATAATTGTCGTATATCAGCCATAAGCTAGTAACTCATCAGGTTCGAGGTGACTGGCTATGCTTAAAACAATTAGCAATTTCGATGTGATTGGGTTTTTGTGGTTTAACCGACTGCAGACCTCAGGGCCAGTGCGAGGTGTTTTTAAAGCCATTTCCCACACTGGCGATGGCCATCTTTATATTCTCTGGCCATAGCTGCGCTGCTTTCTCAGAATGACCAAAACCTGATGTGGGTTCAAGCTGTATTGCTGGCTTTTGTTTTTGAACTGCCCTGCTTTATGTTACTCAAAGCATTTTTCAAACGAGAGCGCCCATTTAATAAATTGCCCTCGTGCATGCGCGCAGTGCAGCCCTCTGATGAATTTAGCATGCCCTCTGGTCATACGGCGGCAGCATTTTTAGTGGCCAGTTTGCTTGTCCAGTTTTATGGGGATGTGGCGTTAATAGCCTATTGCTGGGCTGGCCTGATTGGTCTCTCTCGAGTTGTGCTAGGCGTGCACTTCCCAACAGATATTGCTGCCGGTGCCATACTTCGATTAAGTGCCGCATCTATTGCAGCCTCCATTCTTTTGTAAGGCAAATCCATGAAAATTCTTTATGGTGTCCAGGGCACTGGCAATGGTCATCTATCCAGAACCAGGGCTCTTTTACCGGCGCTCCAGCGGCCTGGCGTCGAAATCGATTTTGTATTTTCTGGTCGCAAACGAGAAGACTTTTTTGATATGGACGATTTTGCAGACTTCACTGTGCTGCAAGGACTAACCCTGATATTTGAACGCGGACGTATGCAGATCGCCAAAACAATATTAGGTAACAATATTTTCCGGCTGATTAAAGATATCCGTGAACTGGACCTGTCTGGGTACGATCTGGTTGTTTCAGATTTTGAGCCTGTTACCGCCTGGGCAGCAAAACTTCAGGGAGTCCCCTGTATTGCAGTCAGTCACCAATGTGCTTTTTATCAAGATGTACCCAAAATCAAAGGGCATTGGGCGTCAAAATTATTGATGAAAATTTTTGCCCCAGGCAAAACCTCCGTTGGCTTCCACTACCATCACTTTGATCAACCCGTATTACCCCCATTGATAGGGGCGCCATTGAAAGGGCCCCATGCAAAAGGCAAGCCTATTAAAAAGAAGATCGTTGTCTATATGGGCTTTGAAGATGTCGATGATGTTATCGCCTTTGTGCAGCCATTTACCGATTATGAATTTCAAATTTTTGCCAAGGTTGAAAAAACACAAAAGTTAGGCCATATCAATGTTAACCCTCTATCCCACACAGTCTTTCATGAGCAACTTATGAACTGCTCGGGAGTGATCAGCAACGCCGGATTCGAACTTTCCAGTGAGGCACTGAGTTACGGTAAAAAATTACTGATCAAACCATTAGCGGGACAGTATGAGCAGCTATGCAATGCTTTAGCCCTTCTGATTATGGGCCGTGCCACCGCTATGGACAGTCTCAATCAGAGTATTCTCAAGCAATGGCTACAACAAGAAGCGGAGGCGGCGATTAATTATCCACCAGTGGCAGAGCCATTGGCAGACTGGATTCTAAACCCAAATCGCCCAAGCCTGGAAACTCTAGCCAGTCAGATCTGGTATTGCAGATAAAACGGTTACCCAGTTCTCCCTCCTCTTCTCATCCCTGCCTCCCTTTAAAACTCACTCAAGCCTCCGAGAGTAAATATTAGATAGTTCTAATTTAGATAAATACAATATATACTTATTCAAACTATCAGTCGGCGAGTACAAATATGTCTACTCCATTGATCACCAACGATCTGGAACAACTGACCGAGCATGCTCAAGAGGCATCTGCACTGCTAAAACAGCTGAGCAATCAGCATCGGCTGATAATTCTGTGCTCCCTGGTCGATGGCGAACTCTCGGTTACCGAACTTAACAGTAGAACCAACCTCAGCCAGTCCGCCCTGTCCCAGCATCTGGCATCGCTGCGCAGTGCCAAACTGGTACAGACCAGACGTGAGGCGCAAACCATTTTTTATCAACTCCAGGGCAGTGAAGCGATTCAGGTGATCAAGGTACTGAAATCCATCTACTGCCCATAATATTTAACGAGGCGTAAGTATGACTATAACCAGCATTGCAGCAGATGCATTTAATCAGCTCAATAAACCCAGAGTGCTGGATGTGCGTACCCATGCAGAGGTGGATGTTGAAGCCCTTGCGGGAGCGGCCCATTTCCCACTACAGGAACTGGATGAACGCAGCATTAACCAATATCTGCTGTCCGTAGGCCATCAACCCGAGCAACCTGTCTATTTGCTCTGTGCCGGTGGCCCCAGAGCCACCAGAGCTGCCCAGCAGCTGCAGGACCATTTAGAGAGTCCACTGGTGATTATCGAAGGGGGACTAAATAGCCTAAAGCAGCACGGGCTAACCCCTGAGCAGGGTGGTGGCAACGTTATCAGCCTGGAGAGACAGGTACGCATTGCCGCCGGGCTTTTGGTGCTGATCGGCGTGCTGTTGGGAACCTGGTATAACCCCTGGTTCTTTGGCCTGTCAGGCTTTGTGGGTGCTGGCTTGGCATTTGCCGGAATCACCGATACCTGTACCATGGGTATGGCTCTGGCGCGCATGCCCTGGAACAGTAGAGCCCAGTGACTATAGGTCTGTTAATCGGCGTGATTATCGGTCTAGTTCTCGGTCTTACCGGAGCTGGCGGCTCTGTCTTTGCGGTGCCAATGCTGATTTTGCTACTCGGTTTACCTGTTGATCAGGCCGTCGGTGTCGCACTTGGAGTGGTATCCCTCAGCGCTCTGTTTGGCTCCATTAGCAACTGGCAGGGCAAATATATTCTGTGGATCCCGGCCCTTTTACTGGGCCTGTGTGGCGCAATGCTGGCCCCCGTGGGCAGACAGCTGGGAACAGCGCTAAGTGCAAATATCGTTTTGCTGGGCTTTTCTGTACTGGCAATCAGTATAGCAGCGCTGATGTGGCGTCAGGCCACCCGCTCGCCTCAACAGTCAACTGTTGTTCGCGCCAATGGAGGTTCTGGCGATGAGGACTATATAGAGCCCATCTGCCGATTTAATGATTCCAGCAAATTTAATCTCTCCGCTAGCTGCATCACTGCCCTGCTCGCCAGCGGTATTGTGGTGGGAATTTTGAGTGGTTTATTTGGTGTCGGCGGGGGTTTTCTGATTGTGCCAACACTGGTGTTTGTCGCGCAGGTGTCCATGCGTCAGGCAGTCGCCACCTCACTCCTGATTATTACATTAATCAGCGGCACCGGATTTTTCAGCTTTGCACAGAAAAATGTATTGGATTGGCAGCTATTATCCTATGTATGTGTCGGCGGTCTCTTTGGCATGTTGGCAGGGCGACTGATAGCACACAAAATTGTCGGAGCACAGCTGGAAAAAATCTTTGCCCTGAGCCTGATTGCGGTGACATTGACAACCCTAGCCAGGCAACTTGGTTAATGGCCGCAGCTACGAGCGAAACTATGGGCATAAGTAAGGGAAACAAGGGAGCTACACTATGATTTTCAGACAGTTATTTGATCGAGACTCCTCCACCTACACC
>CAXAJC010000153.1:0-4004 GCA_963969005.1 uncultured Cellvibrionales bacterium
GCACTAATGTGTCAGTGTCCAATTTGACCAAGAGCTTTGGTATGTATCATTTTGCCGAGTTTATTGCCGCTTATTCCCACCTATTGAAACATATACACTCGCTCTTTGAATTGTTGGAGAGGTTAGATAGCTTTATCCACACAGAGGCCAAAAAACTCTATCCTGGTGCCAGACCGCCACAATTTGATGTTAAAAGAACCAGTGACAAAACTATCGAGCTTCGGTATCAGTAGCCCCGTTGTATGGGAGATGGAGCTGAGGGTTTAATTCTGGGTTGTGCCGCCTATTTCGGTGAAAAAGTTACAGTAAAACGAGAAATCCTTGGGGATGGCTCCGGTTCTACTGAACGATTTTTGTTGACTCAGCAGATTGTCGAGACGCCAAAATCCTAGGCACTGTTATTGCAATGTTTGTATCCAGTTGAGCAGATCCTGATACACCTCTTCCCGATTTGTCTCATTGAGCATTTCGTGTCGGCCTTCCTTGTATAGCTTTATATCCACTTGCTCTACGCCAGCGCCGAGCAGCGCTTGCTGTAGTTTAATGACTCCTTTTCCCTGACCGCCAACAGGATCCAGACTACCGGAAAATAGAAAAACTGGCAGTTTGTTATCGATTTTACTAAGCGCCTTGGAGTCGAAAATATCAGCCAGTCCCTGAATAAAATCCAACCACGACTGGGTGCTTATAGCACCACCACACCAAGGATCCTCGATATAGCGGTCAACAGTCTTATGATCTCTGGACAGCCAGTCCTTTTCTGTACGAACCGGGGCAAAGGCGCGATTAAAGGCTCCAAATGACAGTTGCTCAAGAATATTGCTGACATTGCGACCACCCACCCGGACGCGTTCAACCCAGGCCACGCCAGCGATAATTTTACATGCTGCAGGTGGAGTGTAGTTGGAACCTGAGAGCACTAGGCCAGCCAGGCTCTCATTGAATTCCTGCTGCAGTTGTTGACCATAGCGCTGGCAGAAGTGAGTGGCCATAAAGGAGCCCATACTGTGGCCCAGAATAATGAGGGGCAGCTGCTGCTGTTTGGCGATATGGCTGACAAGCTGCCATTGATCATCGACCATCTGATTCCAGCCATTGTGGTCGGCAAAATGATAAAGACTGTCAGCAGAGCTTCCTGTCATTCCGTGGCCGCGATGATCTCCAGCGGTGACCATTATTCCATGCCGGTTGAGGCATGCAGCTAAATCAGCATAACGGGCGCTGTGCTCGGCCATACCATGCATAATATGCAGCCATGCTACAGGTTGTTCTGGCATCCACTGGTGATAGTGCATGGTTCCGGCATTGCCGCTGCTAAAGTCTATACTTTTATTTTGCATAAGAATTAAAGTCCTCGAACCAACCTATCTTGGCATTACTGAGCATGAGTATCAGGTTGAAAAGCGCCGCTGACAAGAAGAAGTTTTAAAAAAAATCCTGCGTAATCTGGTTAGACGTAAACTGAGACTGGTTATGATAGGTCAGGGCAAGGCGCTGCAGTCTTCAGTCGCCGCCACTCTATGTTATGCTCTGCGCCATTGTCCCCGTTGATCTGAGGCTGTCTTGAATATTGCTGTTGCTGTTGGTTTCCTTGTTATTGCTTTGCTACTGCCATTTAAGTCTCTGGCTGTCAGATGTGCTGATTGGTTACTGTCTCTCGCTTCCTGGCGGTTGATTGCAGCAGGCGAAATTTTGTTTGCTCTGCCGTTGCTGATATGGAGTGCTGGCGTTGCTGATTGGTATTTTTACAATGCTCATATTGCCCTGTTTGTTATTGGTCTGCTGCTTTTGGGGGAAGGGCTTTATATTCTTATAGCAGATGCAGCGCCGCTGCAAAAACTGTTACGCTATATCATCAAATATTACTACCTAATCGCCATTCCAATGGCGTTAATCTGTCTGTTGCTATCAATATTTATTCTTGCCCGCTCCTATATTGGGCCAATTCCCGATACCTCCAATTGTGAGTCCGGCGCAACACTGTCCGTATCCTGTGTGGTCAGTAATCCTGAAGATATGGTGATTACACCAGATAATCGTTTTATTCTGCTGTCTGAGTTTGGTGGCTCCGGCCCCCTAAACGAAGCTGGGCCGGGCAATTTGGCATTGGTGGATGCACAGACCAAGTTGTCTGTGCCTCTGGCAATTATCTACTCGGACAATACTTGGGGTGATGGCCAGTGCGTCAAAACCGCCGACAGCCCCTTTGGCCCTCATGGCATCGATCTGGTGGAGCGTAGTGATGGTCGCCACCAGCTGGCTGTGGTTAATCATATGGGTGGTGAGTCCATTGAAATGTTTGAATTGGTGGCCGTGGATTCTGCTGCGGCGGATAATGCTCCCAGGCTCATCAGGTGGGGTCTGGTGTGGCGTGGCTGTGTTGTGGCACCAGAAGAGAATTTTATCAATGATGTTAGCCTGCTCAGTGATGGCAGCTTTTTTGTCAGTCATATGTACTCCCATGAATTTACCACGGCAGACTTTTTATATCAGTCGATTGCCAAGGAGGATACTGGCTATGTGTTGCACTGGGATGATCACACAGGCTTTAGTCAGGTGCCCGGTACAGAGGGGTCGCAGCCCAATGGCGTTGTGTTTGATGAGGCCAGTAATATTCTGTATGTGGCCTTTAATATTGCCGATAAACTCAGTGCTATCGACGTAATTACCGGGCAGGTGTTGCACGATTTTTATGCCGACGCATTGGATAATCTGGTACTAGATCAAGGAAATCTATGGCTGACGTCTCTGGACCATGCGCTTCTCGATGTGCTGGCCTGCGAAGACAGTACTCCCTGCCCACTGCCATTTACCGTAACCAAATTAGATGCCCAGGATCTCACCGAGATTGAACATTGGTCATTTACCCATGAGCCTTTTGGCTTGCCTTCGGTGGCATTGCCATTTAAAACGGAAAGCTTAAATCAGGTTATTGTTGGCACATTTATGGGAGACAGGTTGGCGTATTTTGATGTGGCCTTGAAAGTTGAGCCCCCAGCAGAGCCTTTGCCCCTAAGCCATTTTCCGGAGATTGAGCCAATAACTGAGCCAGAATGATATGGAATTTGCACTACAAGCTTTTGCCAGGTTTAAAAATCAACTGTTGTTGTAGATGACATTTAAGCTGGTAATAAAAAAGGGCAACTCAGTTGAGTTGCCCTTTCTGTGATGCTTCTTTAATTGCGTTTTAGACTTTCTGACGCGGAGTGAGGCCATTGTTGCGCGGAGCATTAGATATCCACTGGCTGCTTGATTGCGCTGGGGTTGTGAAGGGTGGGAAAGGCCCTGTAGCCCCTTTGTCAGAGTATCAGCCGGAGCCTCAGTCAGAACCATAGCGAGCAAATATTTCGGCCCGTTTCTGCGGTGCTATATTGACCTTGGAGAGATCGCCATTGATATGGGGAAGGGCCAGTACTCTGCGGTCCATAACCCAATACCACAGCCAGGGGAAGTAGGCCAATATATACATACCATAGTAGCCATTGGGCAGTTCTGGAATATCAGGGAAATTGCGCAGGCTCTGGTAGCGGCGGATGGGGTTGGCATGGTGGTCAGAATGGCGCTCAAGATGAAACAGCGCAAGGTTGCTCATAATATAATTGGCATTCCAGGAATGGTGAGGCTGGCAGCGCTCATAGCGACCATTTTCCTGTTTTTCACGCAGCAGACCATAGTGCTCAATATAATTGGCCGAGGTAAGCTGAAACCAGGCCCAGAAATTATGTACCGCCAAAAATGGAACCATCACCCAGCCAAAGCTATAGATCAAACTGCCCTGCAATATGGCACTTAATAAGTAGGATTGTAGAATATTGTTGTGGGTAGACCAGGCTTTTTTATCTTGTTTTTGCAGTCTGGCTTTCTCCAGATTCCAACCTCTGGCAAAGGTTCCGGGAATTTCCCGCAGAGTAAAACTATAAATAGATTCACCCATACGGGCGCTGGCAGGATCATCTGGCGTAGCTACCAGCACATGATGACCACCGTTATGCTCCACACAGAAG
>CAXAJC010000154.1:0-3905 GCA_963969005.1 uncultured Cellvibrionales bacterium
TCATAGGAATTGACGACATAACATGGGAGGAAATATTGGTGCGCTCAAGGGCATCACGCATTGCCAGAGCATTCATCACCGTAGCCAGCATACCCATATGGTCACCCGTTACCCGGTCCATGCCTGCGGCGTTGAGAGCCGCCCCGCGGAACAGATTGCCACCACCGATAACCAATCCTACCTGCACACCAATACCTACAAGCTGACCAATTTCAAGAGCCATACGATCTAGGACCTTGGGGTCAATCCCAAAGCCCTCTTCGCCCATTAACTCCTCACCACTTAGCTTAAGAAGAATACGTTTGTAGGCTTTCTCTTTACCGGTGGTTGGCATAAATGCTCCTGTTACCTATTACTCGCCGGCACCTGCAACCTGGGCGGCAACTTCAGCGGCGAAATCAACTTCTTCAACTTCGATACCCTCGCCCACTTCAAAACGGACGAATGACACAACTTCAGCACCACTGGCTGCAACCAGTTTGCCAACAGTAGTATCCGGATCCTTAACAAAAGGCTGGTCGATCAGGCTGCTCTCTTTCAAGAACTTGCTGACGCGGCCGCCAATCATTTTTTCAATAATTTCTTCCGGCTTGCCACTCTCGCGAGCCTGAGCAGAGTAAATCTCTTTCTCAGCAGCAATAAGCTCCGCAGGCATTTGATCAGAGCTTACTACCGCAGGGTTAACTGCTGCAACATGCATGGCAACATCCCGGGCCAACTCTTCAGTAGCTGCAGTCAACCCAACCAGTACAGCGATGCGGTTGTTGCTGTGCACATAGCCACCAATAACCGGAGCCTCCAGAATAGCAGCGCGACGGGCCGAGATATTCTCACCAATCTTCTGTACCAGAGCTTCACGGTCAGATTCGAGGCCAGCGGCCATCAGAGCAGCGATATCGGTTTCTTTGGCACTGAAGCCAGCGTCCAAAACAGCATTGGCAAAGCCCTGAAAACCCTCATCACGGGCAGCAAAATCAGTTTCGCTGTTAACTTCTAGCAGCATTCCGTAACCGCCTTCAGATTTAAACATAACAATTCCATCAGCAGCTGTGCGGCCTGCCTTCTTGGCGGCTTTCATACCACTGGACTTGCGCAACTCTTCAATTGCCTTATCAATATCAGCACCGGCTTCAGCCAATGCTCTTTTGCATTCCATCATGCCTAAACCAGTGCGATCTCGTAGCTCTTTAACTAAAGATGCTGTTACCTGTGACATTGTATTCCTCTCTATACCATTTAATCAGTTGGAAAAAAGGGGGCAGCGGCCCCCTTTAATTTATTACCTGTGCTATGCCCGATTGGCTGCAGTCGACATTATTCGGCTGCGGCTTCCTTGGGGGCAGCTTCAGCTGCTGGCGCCTCTGCAGGGGCGGCTTCCTCAGCTACTTCTTCAACAAACTCGTCTTTACTGGTGACAGTGGCTGACTGTGCCTTGCCCTCAAGAACAGTGTCTGCAACAGAAGCTGCATACAGCTTGATTGCACGAATCGAGTCATCATTGCCCGGAATCACATAATCCACGCCATCGGGATCACTGTTGGTATCAACAATGCCCACTACCGGAATACCCAGCTTGTTGGCTTCATTGATGGCAATGCGCTCGTGATCCACATCTACAACGAACAGGATGTCCGGCAGACCATTCATATCTTTTATACCACCGATGCTGTTCTCAAGTTTGTCTTTCATGCGCGTACGCATTAAAACTTCTTTCTTGGTCAGCTTTTCAAAGGTGCCATCGGCTTCCTGAGTTTCCAGTTCACGGAATCGGCGAATCGACGCACGGATGGTTTTGTAGTTTGTGAGCATGCCGCCCAACCAGCGATGGCTGACGTAGGGCATACCGCAACGCTCTGCTTGCTCTTTAACGATTTTTTGCGCAGCACGCTTGGTGCCAACGAAAAGAATTTGGTTACCTTTGGCAGCTTCGACACGCAGGATTTCAAGTGCTTCATTGAAAGCTGGCACAGTGTGCTCAAGGTTAATAACATGGACTTTATTGCGAGAGCCGAAGATATACTGGCTCATTTTGGGGTTCCAGAAGCGGGTTTGGTGGCCGAAATGCACACCAGCCTGCAACATATCGCGCATACTGACAGTAGACATAAGTTTTCCTCTTGGGGTTAAGCCTCCACATCCCCCAATGATCAACCCGGTAAGCATTTTGCTTGCGCTTAACAGGCACCCAGACCATCGTGTCGGAATGTGTGTGTCGTTTATTTTAAATTACCGCTGGGAGGACATCCTCACAACGGCGCGCTTTATACCATAATGGTACAGTCATATAAAGCAAAACCAGCGACAAATTACCGGTTGTAAACTCAGCTCCGACCGAGCGTAGACCAAGATTGCGTAGATATTCATCATGTATGCTATGAAATATCGCCCGAAGGCTCCCTCATCGGCCTATAGACAGGTACAATGACGGCTGAGTCCAATCCCTTGAGAGCTCCAATGACAGTAGAACTTCGTACTCCAGATCAGATCGCTAAAATGCGCATAGCAGGCCGTATGGCCGCAGAAGTACTAGAACTGATTGGTGAATATGTGGTGCCCGGCATCAGCACTGAAGAACTGGATCGAATTTGCCATGAACACATAGTCAATATCCAGAAAGCGATTCCAGCCTGCCTGGGCTACCGCGGCTTCCCCAAATCTATCTGCACCTCAGTAAACCAAGTGGTCTGTCATGGTATTCCCGCAGACAAAAAGATCCTCAAGGCCGGGGATATTATCAATATTGATGTCACTGTTATCAAAGATGGTTGGTATGGCGACACGAGCAAGATGTATTGCGTCGGCGCCGTTCCCAGTCATGCCCAGCGCCTGATACAGATATCTCAGGAATGCCTTTATAAAGGTATAGAGCTGGTGCGACCAGGGGTACGCCTCGGTGATATCGGTCATGCCATCCAAACCCATGCGGAAGCCAACTACTATTCAGTAGTGCGAGATTACTGCGGCCACGGCATAGGGGACGAGTTTCACCAGGAGCCACAGGTACTGCATTACGGCAGACCGGGTACCGGACTGGAACTGCTCGAGGGAATGACGTTTACCATCGAACCCATGATAAATGCCGGTAAGCACGGCACCAAACTCAAACGTGACGGCTGGACAGTGGAAACCCAGGATGGCCGACTGTCATCCCAGTGGGAACACACGATGCTGGTTACCGCCGATGGCGTAGAAGTCTTCACCGCGCGTAGCGAAGAGGCCTTCAACGCCCGAAACGAAAAAATCTCCACCAGCTAAAGAGCCCTATTTAAAGCGCAACTGCCTGAGAAACCATTAATGTCGCCGCAACTCGATGCCACAAAACTACCAGCAGGATTGGCTGCCCCCCTGTTTTTTGATCAAAAGCGCTTTGCCGCCAATCTGCTGACCGAAGATCCCGTCACTGTATTTCGCAATGCCCTGAGCGCAGCTCAGAAGCATTTCGACAACCGCTTTTATGAAGGGGAAGAAGTTCATACTCTGGTTAATGAAAGCGCCCAATTTGCCGATGTTATCCTCGCCTATGCCTGGCATCGTTTTGAATGGGACAAGGATATAAGCCTGATCGCCGTTGGCGGCTATGGTCGCGGTGAACTGCACCCACATTCAGATATCGACCTACTAATATTAATGCGCCGCAACAAACCGGAAAGATACCGCGCAAGCATAGAGCAGTTCCTTACATTTCTTTGGGATATCCAGCTCAAGATCGGCCACAGTGTCCGCTCTCTGTCCCAATGTGTCGAAGAAGCCAAAGCAGATATAACCGTTGCCACCAACCTGATGGAAACCAGACTACTATGCGGCAATAGAACATTGCGTGACAATATGCTGAAAAAAACTGGTGCCAACAAAATATGGTCATCGACCGACTTTTACCGTGGCAAGATTGATGAACAGAGCGCACG
>CAXAJC010000155.1:0-3904 GCA_963969005.1 uncultured Cellvibrionales bacterium
GAAAATATCAGTCATCGTTTTATCCTCGTTTATACCGCTTCAGCGCCGGTTTCACCGGTGCGAATGCGAATAACATCTTCAAGAGTGGAAATGAAAATCTTGCCATCACCGATTTTCCCCGTTTGCGCAGCTTTGGTAATCGCTTCAACAGCGCTGTCTACCATCTCGTCCGCCAGCGCGATTTCCAACTTAACCTTGGGCAGAAAATCCACCACGTACTCAGCGCCGCGATACAGCTCTGTGTGGCCTTTCTGGCGTCCAAAGCCTTTAACTTCCGTTACAGTTACTCCAGCGACACCCAGGTCACCAAGAGCCTCTCTCACTTCATCGAGCTTGAAAGGTTTTACAATTGCAGTTATCAATTTCATAACATTTCTCCATGGGGTGGCCGTAGCCACCCGCTTTGAATAACCAAATTACAGTTTAATTACAGAGACTTAGAAACAGTCAGAACAAACTCGTTGTCAGCGAACAGACCACCGTCTTCAGAAGAATCGATCCAGCTCAAGTCAAAGCCAAGACCAGCAGCTTCGGTGCTCAAAGAGATTGAATAGTCATCAGCTTCGTTTGCATCATCATCAGCAGACATAGTTCCGAAGTGGAAACCTAGGCTCACTGATTCACTCAGAGCCATACCGTAATCAACATACAGATAAGTTGAATCACCAGTAGATGCGTAGTAATCATCAGAGTAAGCAAAACCTACAGTCAGGTCGGAGAAAGACACACTACCGTAAAGTTCTTCGAACTCTTCAGTACTTGGGCCCTGTGGGTAGCCGTAATACAGGTAACCGATGTCATAGCTTACGTCTTCAGAAAACGAACCGCCGTATCCAGCGTAGTAATCCAATTCCAAACCACCACTAAAGTCGATGCTTGAAGCCCAGGTACCAACATAGAAGCCACTTTCAAAGGCTACATCGAAACCACCAGACAGTGCTTCACCACCAGCCTGATCGATACCACGGAAAAAATAGTCAGAACCAATTGCAACGTTTCCAGATACTTCAGCAGCCATTGCACTAGCGCCGGACATCATAGTTGCAGCAAAAATTGCAGTTTTTAAAGCTTTCATATGTACATCTCCCAAGACGTAAAATTAAAAATAAAAAGTTAATGTAGTAGCACGAAGCTAATTTTTTGATGTTTCGCTCAAGGGAAATGCATATAGCGTGCCAACTTCAAATCTTCGAGAAATAGAGGCGGTTTCCCTGATAAAACCGATAATTTGAACCAAAATGGTGCATTAATTTAATAATGCCCAAACAGGTGCGCACCAACTTGGACTAATGTGACCCATACTGTGATTGCAGCGAAAAGATTTGTTAGAGTAGCGACCCAAGCAATGTCGCAGATGGAGCCCAACCATGAACCCAGAAGATTTACACAAGCAAGTATGGCAACAACTCAGCCAGACCTTTGCTGGTGCGCAGGCCATTAGCGACGAACTGCAGAGCCATCTGCGCAGTGCCATGATGAGCACCTTTAGCCGGCTTGATCTCGTCACCAGAGAGGAGTTTGATGCCCAACGCGCAGTATTGATGCGCTCCAGGGAGAAAATAGAAACATTAGAGCGTCAATTAGCGGAGTTGGAAGCTGCAATTTCCGATAAATAACCCAAGCGACAGATTCAGCTGTCTGCACGAGTGACACCCAGTTCGTGACAAGGAAAAATCGCCCTCATAAAAAGGACCATATGCGATGTCACTGGCAACTGTTCAAACCCGAGCCAAGCTTGGTATACAGGCACCCTCAGTTTCAGTTGAAGTCCACCTCTCAAATGGCCTTCCCTCCTTCCACATAGTCGGCCTACCAGAAACTGCCGTCAAAGAAAGCAAAGACCGGGTGCGCAGCGCCATTATCAACTCCCACTTTGAATTCCCCGCACGCCGCATCACCATCAACCTGGCACCAGCCGAACTGCCCAAAGAAGGTAGCCGCTTTGATCTAGCTATTGCCATCGGCATACTCGCCGCCTCTAACCAAATACCCAGCGAGCTGCTGCACCAGTACGAATTTATCGGTGAGCTAGCATTGTCAGCAGAGCTGCGACCCGTAGAGGCCGTACTGCCCTCCGCTCTGGGCTGCGCTGCCAGCGGCAAACAGCTTATTATCAGCCAGGGCAATGCCAACGAAGCTGCATTGGTAGCGTCATTAACCGTACTGCCTGCCAGGCATCTACTGGAAGTTTCCGCCCATCTGCACCAGCGAGAAACTATTACAGCCTGGCAAAGCGTCACCATTGAGTCAGAGCAAACTACAGCTCAGCTCCATGATATTATCGGCCAGCAACATGCCAAACGCGCACTGGAGATTGCCGCCGCCGGTGGCCACCATTTATTGTTCTATGGCCCCCCGGGTACAGGTAAAACTCTGTTAGCCAGCTGCCTGCCCGGATTACTGCCACCACTGAGCAACCTCGAAGCCCTCGACGTCGCCTCCATTCATTCTGTGGCAGGAAAAGCACAGGGACAATACAGCAGAGATCGCCCCTTCAGGGCACCGCATCACAGCGCTTCTGCAGCGGCCATGGTTGGCGGTGGCAGCACCCCTAGACCGGGGGAAATCTCATTGGCCCACCTGGGTGTGCTATTTCTTGATGAACTACCAGAATTTCAGCGCAGCGTATTGGAAGTATTGCGCGAACCACTGGAATCAGGAGAGATTAATATATCCAGAGCTTCAGCTCAGGCATGCTACCCCGCCAGATTTCAGCTGATTGCCGCCATGAACCCCTGCCCCTGCGGCTATCTGGGCAGCCAGCGCTGCATCTGTAGCAGCGCACAGATAGACCGTTACCGCAGCAAAATATCAGGACCATTACTGGATCGCATAGACCTGCAAGTTCAGGTCAGCGCTATTGAAAACCACCAGCTAATAAATCCACAAGAGCAACCAGCGGGGGAGAGTAACCAAATAATTCAACAGCGCATCTGCACCGCCAGAGAGATTCAACGAGAGCGGCAGTCGGTGATCAATAGCCAACTGACAAGCCAACAATTAAAGCAGTATTGCCCGCTCGAAAAGGCGGAGCGGGAGCTGATGGAGCAAGCTGTAAATCGTTTCGCTCTCTCCGCCAGAGGTTTTTATCGAGTCCTTAAAATCGCTCGCACCATTGCAGATTTAAGTGGACTGGACACCCCAGGCTTAGACCAGTATCAGGAAGCACTGAGCTTTAGATCAGCAGTGGAGCCCAATACTAAATAACACTGTCCGGCAAAGTCACCCCACAGTGATAGCAATATTCAGCCTCCGGATGATGACCGGTGCGCTCACAGACATTACAGCGACGGTTGCTGGTTTCAGAATGCATCTCCCGAGCAATCTCCGCGGTAAATATGCCCGTGGGTATAGCAATAATCGAATAACCGGTCAGCATTGCCATCGTCGCAATCACCTGCCCCATTGCCGTCTGCGGTGTAATATCTCCATAACCAACTGTGGTTATGGTCACAATAGTCCAATAGATACTGCGGGGAATGCTGGTAAAACCATGCTCCGGCCCCTCAACAAAAAACATCAGACTGCCAAAGATCACACTAAGTACCAGCACCACAGTAAAAAACACAAAAATCTTGCGCCGCGAGGCATACATAGAGCGCAATAAAATATTAGCTTCCGACAGATAACGCACCAGCTTAAGCACCCGGAAAATGCGCAGCACCCGCAGCAGGCGAATCACCAACCAGTAATTGGCACCAGGGAAGAACAGGGCCAGATAAGTGGGCAACACAGAGAGCAAATCCACCAAACCATAAAAACTGAAAATATAGCGCAATGGTTTTGGCGACGAATAGATCCGTGCCAGATATTCTACTGAAAACAGCAGAGTAAAAAACCATTCCAGACGGAACAGCCAAAACCCATACTGACTGTTCACCGCGTCAATAGAATCGAGGATAAT
>CAXAJC010000156.1:0-3873 GCA_963969005.1 uncultured Cellvibrionales bacterium
GAAAACGCTTGCTGCCATCATCATTGGCCACCACCTCATAGACACCTGCAGGGCAGTAGCGCTGGGCAGGCTCGTCATAGAGTTCGAGGTTTTTATTAATCGGCATATCCGGATCAGCCAGCACCAGGTGACAGGGCTGGTCTTCTTCATGGTTGGTATTTGACATAAATACCGATGAAGCTTTGTCGAAGCTCAAAACCCCATCATACTTCGGATAATCAATTTTGGCGCACTCACTGGCAGGCTTTAGGGTGTCGTGATCCGCAACCTTGTCGCTCATGGTCCAAGGCAGCTTGCCATTAAAGATATTGATATCAATAAACGCATAAGCGGAACCAATAATATTGCCAAATTTGTGCTGGGCTGGGCCAAAATTGCGCTGCATATGCAGCTCTTTATAGGCCCATGATGCTTTATAGGCCGCTGCATACTCTTCCAGATCAGTGTTCTGCTGTTCAGAGGCAAGCGCCTTGGCAACAGTCTCTGCAGCCACTATGCCCGACTTCATTGCAGTGTGGCTGCCTTTGATCTTGGCAAAGTTCAGGGTGCCGGCATCGTCACCAATCAGCAAACCGCCAGGGAAAGACATCTTTGGTTGGGATTGCAGGCCACCTTTGAGCAGTGCTCGAGCGCCATAAGTGAGACGTTCACCACCTTTCAGATGCTTGGCAATCTCTGGATGGTGCTTGTACCGCTGAAACTCATCATAGGGGCTGACATGGGGGTTGGTGTAGGACAGGTTGGTGATCAGACCCAGGGCAACCTGATTGTCCTCCAGATGGTAGAGGAATCCACCTCCCAGTGATTTACTTTCGTCGAGAGGCCAGCCGGCGCTGTGAACAACCAGACCGGGCTGATGCTGCTCGGCAGGCACTTTCCACAGCTCTTTGATGCCGATACCATAGTGCTGGGGATCCTTGCCTGCATCCAGAGCATATTTGGCGATTAACTGTTTGCCTAGATGACCGCGGCAGCCTTCGGAAAATAATGTGTACTTGGCGCGTAGCTCCATACCTTGCATATAACTGGCTTTCTGCTCGCCATTGTGGCCGATGCCCATATCACCAGTGGCGATACCCAGTACTTCATTGTTGTCACCGTAGAGCACCTCTGAGGCCGCAAAACCTGGGAAAACCTCAACGCCAAGGATCTCTGCCTGCTCTGCGAGCCAGCGGCAAAGCTTGCCAAGGCTGATGACATAATTGCCATTGTTGTGCATGGTTTTAGGGGCAAAAAGACCAGGTACTTTGATGCGCTTTTCAGGGCCGGTGAAGACAAAAATTTCGTCGCCGGTTACTGGGCTGTGTAGGGGTGCTCCAAGCTCTTTCCAGTTGGGGAACAGTTCATTTAAAGCGCTGGGCTCAAGTACAGCGCCGGAAAGGATATGTGCGCCCACTTCGGAGCCTTTTTCAACCACACAGACAGTAATATCTGCATTGACCTGCTTGAGACGACATGCCGCGGCGAGGCCAGCTGGGCCTGCACCTACAATAACCACATCGTAGTCCATAAATTCGCGTTCCAAAATCGTTCTCCACCTGTAAATCTGATATTTGAGTGTGTAGTTTACGCCCATCATATTAGCTTAGCCATACGGAATATCAATAACGGTACTTTATATAGTTAATAGGGGCTGCAAGCTGACTCTGCAGTCGTTTTTTGTGTGCCCTTTGCTTGATTTATGCATGTGATCTAGGCAATATGACGGCGTCTAAAAATGGGTCTGCTCCCAATTGGCGATGCAAATTCCAACCTCAATTTACTAATCTAAAGGGATGACCATGAAAGTACTGGTAGCCGTTAAGCGCGTTGTTGATTACAACGTCAAGGTTAGGCCTAAGTCAGATAACACAGATGTTGACTTGGCTAATGTCAAAATGTCCATTAACCCGTTTTGTGAAATCGCTGTAGAAGAAGCGGTACGCCTTAAAGAGAAGGGCGTTGCCACTGAAATTGTTGCGGTTTCTGTCGGTCCCCAGCAAGCACAGGAGCAGTTACGTACTGCATTAGCACTGGGCGCTGACCGCGCTATTCTAGTCAATACCGACGATGTCCTTGAGCCACTGTCGATTGCCAAGTGCTTGAAGGCTGTCTGTGATTCCGAGTCCCCTGATCTTGTTCTTTTGGGTAAGCAGGCGATTGATGGTGATAACAACCAGACCGGACAAATGCTGGCGGCTCTGGCGGGCTTTGGTCAGGCGACCTTTGCCTCTGAACTGGGGCTGGAAGACGGCAAGGCTACCGTTACTCGCGAAGTTGATGGCGGCTTGCAGACTCTGGCACTTAAGCTTCCTGCGATTGTCACTGCTGATTTGCGTCTCAATGAGCCACGCTACGCATCATTGCCCAATATTATGAAAGCCAAGAAAAAACCTCTGGATATGTCGTCTCCGGCAGATCTGGGCGTTGATACGGCGGCTCGCGTTACATTGTTGGGCGTTGAACTGCCTGCCGAGCGTCAAGCCGGTATTGTGGTAGAAGATGTGGCCCAGCTAATGGATAAATTGAAAAACGAAGCGAAGGTGATCTCATGAGTATTCTAGTTATCGCTGAACACGACAATAGCAGTTTAAATGTTGCTACCCTTAATGCCATCACCGCAGCTCAAGCTATTGGTGGTGATATTGATATTCTGGTAGCTGGTACTGGCTGTCAGGACGCTGCCGCTCAGGCTGGACAGGTTGCTGGTATCAATAAGGTGCTGGTTGCTGACAGTGAAACCTATGCCAATTCACTGGCAGAAAATGTGGCTCCGCTGATTGCTGAAGTCGGTGCTGGCTATGGCCATATTCTGGCCACGGCTACCACCACCGCCAAGAATATTATGCCTCGCGCAGCTGCGTTGCTGGATGTTCAGGCTATTTCTGATATTAGTGCAGTCGTGAGTGCTGATACGTTTAAGCGTCCGATTTATGCGGGCAATGTCATTGCTACTGTGCAGTCTTCCGATGCCATTAAGGTGCTAACCGTTCGCGGCACAGCATTTGATGCCGCTGCAGCTGATGGTGGTTCTGCCAGCATTGAAGCGGTGGCTTCGGCCCACAATGCCGAGCTGTCTTCCTTTGTCGGTGAAGAAGTTGCTGTATCTGATCGCCCTGAGTTAACCGCTGCAGAGATTGTTATCTCTGGTGGTCGCGGTATGGGCAATGGGGAAAACTTTACTATGCTGTACAGCATTGCCGATAAGCTCGGTGCCGCTGTGGGTGCGTCCCGTGCTGCGGTTGATGCCGGTTTTGTGCCCAATGATATGCAGGTAGGGCAGACAGGTAAGATTGTTGCGCCGGACCTCTATGTTGCTGTGGGTATCTCTGGTGCCATCCAGCATCTGGCTGGTATGAAAGACAGTAAGGTGATTGTTGCTATCAACAAAGACGAAGAGGCGCCGATCTTTTCTGTTGCTGATTACGGCCTGGTTGCCGATCTGTTTACAGCGCTGCCTGAGTTTGAAACCAGCCTTTAAACCTTAAGCTGTGCAGTATAAGAAAGGCCCTTAATTGGGCCTTTTTTTATCGCTTGATTATTCTAATCTACCGCCTATTGCGGTGCCGGTAGCTTTCTCTGCCGCTTAATTTCATCGAGAAACTGCCGCCGCTCCTCTGGGGTCATTTGCTTTACTTTTTCACGTATCTCTTTTTGTTTGGCAGGGGAGAGTTGGGGTTGCTTGCGCATTTTTTTGGTTAACTTACGGCGCTCTTCCGGGCTCATATTATTCCAATGATGGCGCAATTTTTGTCGCTTGTGGGGGGGCAACTGATCAAAACGTTGTTGCGCCTTGCGTACTTTTTTGCGTTCTTCTGGCCCCATATTTTTCCAGCGTTCGGCCTGGGCCTTGAAGCGCTTGCGCTCTTCCGGATTGGCGTTGCGAGCTTTGTC
>CAXAJC010000157.1:0-3844 GCA_963969005.1 uncultured Cellvibrionales bacterium
ATGCCGTCCTCTTAATAAAGACTTCAGGACAGGTTACCGACATTTTGAGCCCCCCAGTATCATCAGTTCAGTTAATCAAATTTTCTTTGCGTACAGCTTTTAACTATCTAGGCTTTTTTGCTGATAGATATATCGTCTTTTGCCTTGTATTCTTGGGTACGGCAATTACACGCTAAAACGATAAGGGGTTGTAATGGCAGACCATGACGATGTTCCCGACTATCACCGTGCCTCTGCACCGGCGTCAACACAATTACCCCAGCAGGCGGAGAAGCTAAATGTATTGCTGGTTACTCGCGGGCACCCATTTGATCGCGACAGCTTTTTTGATGTGTTTGAGAGTAACCCCGATATTCAATACTCCAATGTAGAGCATCCGGCTGCGCAATATATGTTCAACCCGGAGATGGCTAAAAAATTCGACTGCTATGTGCAATATGATATGCCCGGGATTGAATTCGGCAGTGGGGCTCCAAAATATTTTGAACCGCCAGAGTTTTATAAAGAGGGTGTGCGCGCCATGGGCGACGCGGGCTGTCCGCTGGTTATTTTGCACCACTGTGCGGCGGCTTGGCCTGCATGGCCGGAGTGGTCTGAAATCGTGGGTGGGCAGTTTCTTTACAGGCCCATGCAGTCCAGGGGCGTCGACTGTCTGGATAGTGGCTATAACATTGATGTTAAGCATGTTGTCAGCCCTGTGTTGGAGCACCCTATTACACAGGGTATAGAGCCTTTTGAAATTGTTGATGAGGTTTATCTTTCACAAGTGTTCGAGGATTCAGTTATCCCCCTGTTTACTTCTAATTGGGAATTTAACCGGAATAATTTCTACTCGGCTGCCAATGCGGTGGTTCGGGGACAGCTGAACTGCAATAAGGATTGGCATCACCCGAGTGGATCCAATGTTGTTGGTTGGATCAAGACCTATAAAAATGCACCTGTAGTCTATCTACAATTTGGAGATGGACCAGAGGCTTACCAGAACCCTAATTTCCGTCGCATTCTCGCTCAGGCCATTCAATGGGCTGCAAGTGGTGAGGCCAGTTCCTGGGCCCGTGAGACATATAAAAAATCAACCCGAAAGGGCTGAGTTTTATTAGCCTGTGATGCAGTTGCGCTGTCCAGGCTAAATAGCGGATGGATCGCCTATAATAATGCATAATGGAAGGGGCCTCTTGGCGCGAGATTAAAATAAAAATAAGAGAAAGAATAGAACTATGAAAAACACGCCTTCAGTCTATAAACAATCCTGTTGGGCACTCGGTCTAACTGTAGCCCTGACATCCTGTTCAGACAAAAATATGGAACCCTCCAGCGAGGCATTTAGCAGTGTTGCGGATGTGCACTCAAATAGCAGAGTTATCGCTGAAACTGCTAAAATCGATGCCCTGTTGAATAGTCAAGAGCTCGGCATTCTTGGTGGTCCGGTTAACCTGTTTGATACAGAAACCGAATTGCTGGAGCGCAGTGCAATAGCCGCCAGCAATACTTCTCTGACACAAGAAAACCCCAGCGAGCGCAATCCCTATTATGGCGACCTGCATGTGCATACCGCCTATTCTTTTGATGGCTATGCGTTTGGTACTCTGGCCTCTCCCTACGATGCCTATCGCTTTGCCAAAGGGGAGGCGATTAAAAATCCGGGCGGCTATGATATGCAGTTGACCGAGCCCATGGATTTTTACGCAGTGACCGATCACGGGATGTTTCTGGGTCTGGCCAAGGCAGCGGCCGAGACCAACACGGAATTTTCAAAACATAAGTTCTCAGAGCCTTATCATGATCTTAACGCCCCGGACAATTTCGGCACTGGCATTTTTAACAGATTCAAGCGCTTGCTGACCTTCTCTGATTTTATTCCCACCGCTGTCAGCGGAATATTTGGCCAGGAACTGGATCGTCAGGAGGTGCTTGATATCACCAGAAGCGCCTGGGCGGATACCATTGATGCGGCAGATCAGTTTAATGATCCTGGACGCTTCACCACATTTGCGGCTTATGAATATACCTCGTCCACTACCAATATGGGCAATTTACACCGTAATGTTATTTTTCGAGGCACGGAGACATTGCCTCGAGAGCCTTTTTCCCGCATGCATTCCAACAACCCGGAAGATCTCTGGGACTGGATGGATGAGTTGAGAAGCAAAGGCGTCGAGAGTCTGGCGATACCCCATAACTCTAATGGCTCCAATGGGCAGATGTTCAAGTCAGTGGATTGGTCCGGAACCCCTTTCGACAATAGCTATGCACAACAGCGCAGTCGAAATGAGCCCATTGTTGAGATCACCCAGATCAAAGGTACCTCAGAAACCCATCCGACACTGTCAACCAGAGATGAATTGGCGGGCTTTGAAATTACGCCTTACCGGGTAGCCACAGGCGCTCTCAGTCAGATTAAAGGCTCCTACGTGCGTGAAGCCCTGTTGACTGGTTTGGCACTTGAGGCAGAGGGCACCACAAACCCTTATCAATTCGGGTTTATTGGCTCAAGTGACACCCATTCTGCGGCAAGCCAGAATGATGAGTCGGCCTTTTCATCCAAGCTGGGCATACTGTCGAGCACAGCTGAGCAGCGGGGATCCATTCCACAGAAGGGGTTTGAGGGTCAGCTGGCCTATTACGGCACCCAGCTACTAGAAACCATCAATCCCACTCCATTGGGCAAAAGCCTATATGTGAAAATTAATGGCGATGTCTATGCTGGAGGTGCTTCACCGACCTATGGCGCCTCAGGGTTCGCCGCGGCCTGGGCGGAAGAAAATACCAGAGAATCTATCTATCAGGCGTTTCGCCGCAAAGAGGTATTTGCTACGTCTGGCCCGCGCATAAGATTGCGGTTTTTTGCTGGTTATGAGTTTGATTCAACCATGTTGAGTGCTGCCGATGGTGTAGAGCGAGCCTATGCCAATGGCGTGACCATGGGTGGCTCATTACTGGCAAACGAGAGCTCTACTTCACCAGGGTTTTTGGTTATGGCATCAGCCGACCCAAAAAATGCTCCTCTACAGCGTCTTCAGGTGGTAAAGGGCTGGGTGGATTCTGCGGGCAACAGCTATGAAAATGTAATGGATGTAGCCTGTGCCAGTGGTGCAGAGGTTAATCCCCAAACCAACCGCTGCCCTGATAATGGTGCCAGAGTCGATATCTCTGACTGTTCCATTAACCCAAATACTGGATCTGCGCAGATTTCAACGCTCTGGCATGACCCGGAATTTGATCCTGAGCAGCGAGCTTTTTATTATGCCCGGGCAATAGAAAACCCAACCTGCCGCTGGTCAACCTGGGATGCTGTGAGAGCCGGAGTGGCGCCGAGACCGGATGTGGCGACCACTATTCAGGAGCGAGCCTGGTCATCGCCAATTCATTTTATACCTCAATCCTAATCCAGCTTATATATTCTTAAATTGTTTTGCCGAAGGGGGAGCGGATGCCTCCCCTTGCCCCGTCTTACTCTAGTGCAAAAAACCGCACCTTATAATAATTGTTATATTTTCTTACTTACGGGGAACTAATATGTTTAGGAAGTCAAAACTTTCTTCAGCTATTCTCGCCGCTGCTGGAACATTGGTAGCAGGTCAGGCTATAGCTGAGAGCAACTCGATTGACGAAGTTGTTGTTACCGGAATACGCGGTAGTCTTGAGAGAGCAATGGATACAAAGCGCGACGCCTCTGGTGTTGTCGACGCAATTTCTGCCGAAGATATCGGTAAATTCCCAGATACTAACCTGGCTGAGTCGCTTCAGCGTATTTCAGGTGTATCTATCAACCGTGTAAACGGTGAAGGTTCTGAAGTAACTGTTCGTGGTTTCGGCGGCGGCTTCAACCTGGTAACTCTTAATG
>CAXAJC010000158.1:0-3825 GCA_963969005.1 uncultured Cellvibrionales bacterium
GTATTTTTGTGCCAGTGATTTGCCCGCTGACCCGGTGTTGCGAAATAAAGTATTGATTGCGGCAATGGGCTCAGATAAGTCTCAAATAGATGGGCTGGGTGGCGCAGACCCATTGACCAGCAAGGTGGCAATTGTCGGGCTGTCTGATTCTCCAAATGCGGATATAGATTATCTTTTTGCTCAGGTTGTGGTCGGTGGCGATCGAATCGATACCACGCCTAACTGCGGTAATATTTTGGCTGGGGTTGCCCCCTTTGCTATTGAGGCTGGCCTGATCGAGCCTACTGGAGATAGCACGACTGTGCGCATCAATATGCTTAATAGCGGCAGCCAGTGTGAACTGGTGGTGCGTACGCCCAATGGTAAGGTTGAGTATCAGGGTGATGCGTGTATTGATGGTGTGCCCGGCAGCGCCGCACCCATTGCCTGTAACTATCTTAATATTGCCGGATCGGCATGCGGCAGTTTGCTGCCCACAGGCAGCCGTATCGATATTGTCGATGGCATAGAGATAAGCTGCATTGATAATGGTATGCCAGTAGTGGTGCTGCGCGCTGAGGATATGGGGATAAGTGGCTATGAGTCGCCTGCCGAGTTAAATGCCAATGAAGCCTTAAAGAGCAAGCTCCAATCTATACGCCTGCAGATAGGCCCAAAAATGAATCTGGGTGCAGCGGAGGGTGCGGCAGTCCCCAAGATGTGCATGATTTCCCCGCCCCTAAAAGACGGTATCTGTCATACGCGCACCTTTATTCCCTATAAATGTCATTCCGCGATTGGGGTGTTGGGCGCGGTGTCGGCCGCAACCGCTGCGATTATTCCCGGTACTGTCGCAGAGGGAATTGCCACTGTGCCAGCTGGTTCCAGCAAGACTCTCTCAGTAGAGCATCCTTCCGGTGAGTTTTCGATCAACCTGCATGTTGATGAGCAGGCTGATCCGCCTCAAGTTTTAAAGGCTGGATTACTGCGCACCGCCCGTCTGTTAAGTCGCGGTGAACTCTATGTGCCGGAACATATTTTTATCACTGAATAAATGAGAAACCAACCCGATTAAGGTTGATAAAGGAGCACAGAAGATGAAAACCGTAGCAGTGCGCAATATTGCGCGCGCAGACCAAACAATAGTTGAAGGCCTGGGTGAGATGGGTGTGGCCACAGTTCACGAATCTCAGGGTCGCATTGGCTTATTAAAGCCTTATATGAGGCCCATCTATGCTGGTGCCCGTGTTGCAGGGTCTGCGGTGACTGTTTTGGCGCAGCCCGGTGATAACTGGATGCTGCATGTGGCGATCGAGCTTTGTCAGGAGGGTGACGTGCTGGTGGTTGCCTGTACCACCGATAATACCGATGGCATGTTTGGGGATTTGTTGGCGACATCGGCTCAGGCACGCGGTGTAAAAGGGCTGATTATTGATGCTGGGGTACGGGACATTAGGGACCTTAAAGAAATGAATTTCCCGGTTTGGTCGCGGGCTATAAATGCCAAAGGCACAGTGAAAAATACTCTGGGTTGCGTGAATGTGCCCGTTGTTTGCGCCGGTCAGCTAATTAATCCAGGCGATATTGTCGTTGCCGACGACGATGGCGTTGCCTTAGTGTCGCGAAAAGATGCAGAGGTAGTTTTAGAAGAATCTCGTCAGCGCGAAGCCAGAGAAGTTGCCAAGCGCGAGCAATTGGCAAGCGGTGTACTGGGATTGGATATCTACAATATGCGACCCAGATTAGAAGAGAGTGGTTTGGTGTATCTGGACTCTATGGACGACTAAACGGTTGAGCAAATAAACAAAGGAGTAAGATAATGATTATTGATTGTCATGGCCACTATACAACCGCACCTGATCCACATCAGGACTACCGGGCGGCTCAGATGGCAAGGTTGCAAGACCCGTCGCTACCAGAACCCCAGAGCGCCATTATCAGCGATGACCAGATACGCGAAAGCATTGAGCTAAACCAGTTAAAACTGCTGAGAGAGCGCGGGGCGGATATGACTATATTCTCGCCACGGGCCTCAACCATGGCCCATCATGTGGGTGATGAGCAGGTTTCCCAGACTTGGACGGCGGCCTGTAATAACTTGATTGCGCGGGTGGTTGAATTATTTCCTGAGCAGTTTATTGGCGTGTGCCAGTTACCCCAGTCTCCAGGTGTGCCGATTGAAAATTCTATTGCAGAGTTGGAACGGTGCGTTTCAGAGTTGGGTTTTGTAGGTTGTAACCTTAATCCGGATCCATCGGGCGGTCACTGGACCGCGCCACCACTCACGGACCGTCATTGGTATCCGTTTTTTGAGAAAATGGTGGAGCTTGATGTACCAGCGATGATCCATGTTTCTGGTTCATGTAATCCCAATTTTCATGCAACTGGTGCCCATTATATCAATGCCGACACCACCGCCTTTATGCAGTTTTTGCAGGGTGATCTGTTCGCCGATTTTCCGGATCTGCGCTTTATTATTCCCCATGGCGGTGGCGCGGTACCCTATCACTGGGGGCGTTATCGCGGTCTGGCCGATATGCTTAAGAAACCACTGCTTACTGAGCATGTGATGAAAAATGTATTCTTTGACACCTGTGTTTATCATCAGCCTGGGATTGACCTTTTATTTGAGGTGATTGATATCGACAATATCCTGTTTGGTTCAGAAATGGTTGGTGCGGTGCGTGGCATTGATCCGCAAACGGGCCAGTATTTTGATGATACCAAGCGTTATATTGATGCCCTTGATATCCCTGCCGAGGACAAGCATAAGGTGTTTGAATTAAATGCCCGGCGGCTGTACCCACGGTTAGATGCATCCCTGAAAGCGCGCGGCAAGTAGAGGCTGATAAAGCAATGAGCAAGTTTCAAAAAGATACAAACTGGTTGGATTTTCACCCCAACCCATCCAAGCCGGTCTTTACTCCGCCCCCGGGCGCCGTGGATGCCCACTGCCATGTTTTCGGCCCCGGCGATGATTTCCCTTATTCACCCAAACGAAAATATACCCCCTGTGATGGGCCAAAAGAAAGGTTATTTGAACTGCGCGACCATCTGGGTTTTGAGCGCAATGTAATCGTTCAGGCTAGCTGTCATGGCACCGATAACAGCGCTCTGATTGATGCCCTGATTCACTCAGATGGCAAGGCCCGTGGTGTTGCCGTGGTGTCACCGGATATCTCTGATGCTGAACTGGCAGAAATGCATAGTGCCGGTGTCCGTGGAGTTCGCTTTAACTTTGTTAAACGCCTGGTTAACCCGGTTCCTCCGGAGGTGCTTAAGTCGGTTGCCGAGCGCATCGCCAAGCTGGGTTGGCATATTATTATTTACTTTGAAGCTCCGGACCTGCCTGAATATTACGATTTCTTCGCCTCTCTCAATACCGTCGTTGTGGTCGACCATATGGGCCGCCCTGATTGCAGTAAACCGATTGATGGTGAGGAATTTGAGCTGTTTTTAAAACTACTCCGGGAAAATGATAACTGTTGGACCAAGGTGACCTGCCCTGAACGACTCAGTTTACAGGGACCACCAAGTTACGATGATTTTGTTCCCTTTGCTGCACGGGTAGTAGAACTTTTCCCCGACCGGGTGCTCTGGGGCACTGACTGGCCTCACCCCAATATGAAATCCCATATGCCAGATGACGGCCATCTGGTGGATATGATCCCGCGCATAGCACCCACTGCTGAATTGCAGCGCAAGCTACTGGTCGACAATCCGATGCGGCTTTGCTGGCCAGAGGAAGATTAAGCAGCCCAATTTATTTGGGTGCTGCCAAATTGGCAACTCGGATGACGGCCGCACCTAATCAAGCGAGGTAATTTAATTTAACGGAGATTTTTG
>CAXAJC010000159.1:0-3697 GCA_963969005.1 uncultured Cellvibrionales bacterium
AATAACCCAGTGCGCGAGGCCATTCACTCGGTATTTCTCTACCATGCTATTCGCAAAGGCCTGAGCATGGGCATTGTTAATGCCGGCCAGTTGGCCGTGTATGACGACCTACCCGAAGAGCTGCGCCAGGTAGTGGAAGATGTGGTGCTATTCCGCACGCCCGAGGGCACAGATAATCTGCTGGCCATTGCCGATAAATATCGCGGCGATGGCTCCACTCAGGCCAAGACCGAAGATCTTAGCTGGCGTGAGGGCAATGTTAATCGTCGCCTTGAACATGCGTTGGTTAAAGGTATTACTGCCTTTATTGAAGAGGATACAGAAGAGGCTCGCCAGCAGGCCGACCGCCCATTGCATGTGATTGAAGGTGCATTGATGGACGGCATGAATATTGTCGGCGACCTGTTTGGCTCGGGCAAAATGTTTTTGCCCCAGGTGGTGAAGTCTGCCCGGGTAATGAAACAGGCGGTGGCCTATTTGCAGCCCTATATTGAAGATGAAAAGGACGAGTCGGCCAGCTCCAATGGCAAGATTCTGATGGCTACGGTTAAGGGCGATGTCCATGATATTGGCAAAAATATTGTCGGCGTGGTGCTGCAGTGCAATAACTATGAGGTGATTGACCTGGGTGTAATGGTGCCTGCAGAAAAGATTCTCACCACCGCCCGAGAGCTAAATGTGGATATTATTGGCCTATCCGGGCTAATTACTCCGTCTCTGGATGAGATGGTAACTCTGGGCAAAGAAATGGAGCGCCAGGGCTTTGATGTGCCCCTAATGATTGGTGGTGCAACTACATCCAAGGCCCATACGGCGGTAAAAATTGCCCCTACCTACCAGCGTAATCAGACGATTTATGTGTCTGATGCCTCCCGCGCTGTGGGTGTGGCCAGCAAGCTAATTAGCAAAGACAGCCGCGATGCTTTTGTGGCGGAGATACAGCGCGACTACGAAGCGGTGCGTCTGCGCACGGCCAATAGAACCTCGCGGGGCACGCTATTTGCTTATTCTGATGCGGTTAAACAAAAGCCCCAGCTTAACTGGCGCGACTATCAGCCGGAGATTCCCAATAAACTGGGTGTCACTGTGCTGGATGATTATCCCTTGGAAGCGCTGGTACCTTATATTGACTGGACACCGTTTTTTATTACCTGGGATCTTGTGGGCAAATACCCGAAGATTTTTAATGATGACGTGGTGGGTGAAGCGGCGCAGAATCTCTTTGCGGATGCCCAGAAACTACTTAAAGATATTATCGACAATAAACGTTTAACCGCGCGGGCGGTATTTGGCCTGTGGCCCGCCAATACGGTTAACCATGATGATATTGAAGTCTATGGTTCCGATGGCAGCACGACCGCAACCCTGCACCATATTCGTCAACAGATTCAGAAACCTGGTGCCAGTGAAGAACTGGCCTCGCTGGCAGACTTTATTGCCCCCAAAGAAAGCGATTTAACCGACTATATAGGTGCCTTTGCGGTGACCACTGGTATTGGTGCCGATAAGCTGGCAGCGCAATATGAAGCGGCCCACGATGACTACAATGCCATTATGGTTAAGGCACTGGCCGACCGTCTGGCAGAGGCCTTTGCTGAGCATTTGCATAAGCGGGTGCGCACTGAGTACTGGGGCTATGCTGAGGATGAGACGCTGGATAATGAGGCGCTGATTAAAGAGAAGTATCGCGGTATTCGCCCCGCACCTGGCTACCCGGCCTGCCCGGATCATACTGAAAAAGGCACGTTATTTACGTTGCTGGATGTGGAAAATAATATTGGCCTGGAACTGACCGATAGCTATGCCATGAGCCCTGCTGCAGCGGTAAGTGGCTGGTACTTTGGCCACCCGGATGCCAAGTATTTCAATACAGGGAAAATCGATGGCGATCAGGTAGAGTCGCTGGCTCAGCGCAAGGGGCTTGCGGTTGCCGAGTTGGAACGTTGGTTGACCCCTATTCTTAATGACTGATTAGCATTGGACGTTTAATGAACGATAAAACCTCTGAACAGAAACCCAAAAAACCTGGCCTGGGCTCGCTGGTAAAAAGTATTTTGGCTGCCGCCATTGGTGTGCAGACAGATAAGAACCGCGAGAAGGATTTTACTCAGGGCAGTCCGCTGGCGTTTATTATTGGTGGGTTTATTTTTACCGCGCTGTTTATATTCACCATTGCGATGATTGTGGGGATTGTTACCAGTTAGGTTGGATCTCTCTCCCTACTGCGTGACAAAATCCTCTATCCCCAATTCAACTATGCTCCTAGAGCCAGCCTGCAGCGCCGTCAAATAGGCCCCATTCCGGGGCAGAATCTGAGTAGCAAAAAATGCTGTGGTAGCCAACTTCTGATTATAAAAACGATTATCTGAACCATTATCCAGTCGCTGTTGCGCCGCCATGGCCAGTCGCACCATGCACCAGTAGGACACTGAATTGCCAAACAGCATCATAAAATTGTAGGCCACCGCAGGGCTGTGCTCTGGGTTGCTGAGTACAAAGTCCAATCCGGCCCGACAGTCGGCTACTGCAGTGCTTAGGGCCGCAGTTAGATCACTGGCCTTGCTCTGTGCTGTGGCTTCCATTTCTGCCAGTAATTTAGTCAAGGTGTCACCGCCATCGCGCAGACATTTGCGGCCAATAAAGTCCAGCGCCTGGATACCATTGGTGCCTTCATAAATCGGCAAGATACGGGCATCACGCATATGCTGAGCGGCCCCAGTCTCCTCAATAAAGCCCATGCCTCCATGGACCTGAACACCCAGAGAAGTGGATTCCATTGAGACTTCTGTACACCAGCCTTTTACCAGTGGGGTCATAATCTCAACCAACTGGGCGTCTGCTGTCCGCTGGGCTTCATCGGCATGGTGATGGCTACGGTCTTCAGCAGCAATGGTATAGAAAGACATAGCGCGACCAGCTTCTGTCAGTGCGCGCATCTGCATCAGCATACGCTTCACATCCGGATGATGAATAATCGGCGCATTGCCCTCAACACCAGCCACCTTGCCCTGCACTCGATCTGAGGCATAGGCCACAGCCTGCTGATAGGCCCGCTCTCCAACACCAATACCCTGATGGCCAACAGACAGCCGGGCATTATTCATCATGCTGAACATACACATCAGACCCTGATTCAGCGGGCCAACCAAATAGCCAACGGCACCGCCCTTTTCACCAAAGGCCATGGTGCAGGTGGGACTGCTGTGGATACCCAGTTTGTGCTCGACACCCACCGGGGCAACATCATTACGCTCACCCAGACTGCCATCGGCATTAATCAGAAATTTTGGTACAAGAAACAGAGAAATACCATGGTTGCCAGCCGGTGCATCTGGCAGTCGTGCCAGCACGAGATGAATAACATTCTCTGTCAGCTCATGGTCGCCCCAGGTGATATAGATTTTTTGTCCGCTAACCAGATAATGGTCGCCATTGGGCACAGCTTTACTTTTCACTGCAGACAGATCGGTGCCGGCCTGGGGTTCGGTCAGATTCATAGTGCCGGACCAAGAGCCGGAAATAAGCTTGGCCAAGTAGGTATCCTTTTGCTCGTCTGTGCCATACAGATTCAGAGCATGAATCACCCCTCGGCTCAGCATCGGCAGCAGGCTAAAGCCCATATTGGCGGACTGCAGCATTTCCTGTACCGCCACATCAATCACACCGGGCAGGCCTGCACCGTCGTAGGCCTGATCAC
>CAXAJC010000160.1:0-3689 GCA_963969005.1 uncultured Cellvibrionales bacterium
CGTTTGTAGTATGGGCTCACCATATGTTTACCGTTGGTATGCCGATTGCCGGTGAGCTGTACTTTATGTATGCCACTATGCTGATTGCGGTGCCCACCGGTGTGAAGGTATTTAATTGGATCACCACCATGTACAGAGGCTCATTGACCTTTGAAACCCCAATGTTGTTCAGCATCGCGTTTGTGATTCTGTTTACCTTTGGCGGCTTCACCGGAATGATGTTGTCGATTGCAGCGGCGGATATGCAGTACCACGACACCTACTTTGTGGTCGCTCACTTCCATTATGTAATGGTTGCTGGTGCGGTATTTAGTGGCACAGCGGCGGTTTATTACTGGCTGCCAAAGTGGTGTGGCAAGATGTATGACGAAACCATGGGCAAGGTTCAGTTTTGGATCGCTTTTATCGGTTTCAACATCACCTTTATGCCGCAACATTTCTTAGGCCTGGCAGGAATGCCGCGTCGTTACGCCGATTACGGTCTGCAGTTTGCAGACTGGAACATGGTCTCAAGTATAGGTGCATTTATGTACGGCGGCGCCCAGATTCTGTTCCTGTTTAATGTGATTCGCACCATTGGTTGGGGTAAGCCCACCGATGATCCGAAGGTTTGGGAAGGTGCAGAAGGTCTGGAGTGGACAGTACCCACACCGGCGCCCTATCACACGTTCGCAACTCCTCCGGAAGTTAAGTAAGAGACTGAATAGACATGGCAGCGCCCACAAATAATCGCAGCCTGTTGGCCAAGTTGATCGCTCTGGCCGCGGCCATGTTTATGTTTGCAATATTTGTATTGCCGCCCCTCTATGATCTTTTTTGCGAGATCACCGGGATCGGCGGCAAAACGGATGGCGCTTACACCGCAGTAGCAGTAGAGGTAGATACCTCTAGAGAGATCGAAGTGCAATTTGTTGCAACCAACAACGCAACTATGCCCTGGGATTTTTACCCCATTGAAGAGCGGGTGATTGTGCATCCTGGTGAGTCTCGAGAAGTGGCATTTTATGCCCAGAATAGAACCGGGTTGGATATGGTGGCACAGGCGATTCCCAATGTGCTACCCAACAATGCCGCGGATTACTTCCATAAAACGGAATGCTTCTGCTTTAACAACCAACCCTTAGCGGCTGGCGAGAGTGCTGAGTTGGCGTTGGTGTTTATTATAGATCCAGATTTACCGGCCAGTGTTAATACAGTAACTCTGTCCTACACCATGTTTGATATAACAGATCGCGCTGTAGCGCAGGTTTCACAAGTACAGTAAACGGAGAGTAACAATGTCAACTGAAGGTACTTATTACGTTCCCGACCAAAGCAAGCTGCCTATATTTGCGGCAACCGGTATGGGTGTAATGGCTTATGGCGCAGCCTCATGGGTCTTGGAAGGTGGTACAGCCACAATCTTCCTGATTGGCTCATTGATTATGGCCGCTGTGTTATACAAGTGGTGGAGCATCGTCATTGACGAAAATATGCGCGGCCTTGCCAGCCCACAGCTCAAGCAATCCTATGTGTTAGGCATGCTGTGGTTTATTTTCTCTGAAGTGATGTTCTTTGCCTGTTTCTTTGGTGCCCTGTTCTATGTTCGCGTGTTGGTAAGCTCCTGGATTGGCGGTGAAGCCGCGGTGGGATGGTTCGATGACACGCCGACAGACGCTGCCGCAGCCAATGCCGAACATCTCTATCCTGGTTATGAAAATGTTTGGCCACCGATGGTGACACCGGATCAGGCAGTCAATGGTGACGCCGCTCAATTTAAAGGGCCAGATGAAGCCATGAACAACCCAGGCGTACTTAACTGGGCCTCATGGTTGCCGTTCTGGAATACTGTTGTTCTGCTGACCTCCAGCTTTACTGTCCATGTTGCTCACGTAGCATTAAAAGACGACAACCGTAAAAAGTTTAATAGATGGCTGGGCATCACCGTTGGCCTGGGTATTTTCTTCTTGTTTTTACAAGCAGAGGAATATATCCACGCCTATCAAGAGCTGGGCCTCACCTTGGAGTCCGGGATCTACGGAACCACCTTCTTTATGCTGACTGGATTCCACGGTATGCACGTAACCCTGGGTACTGTCATGTTATTGATCCAATGGCTGCGTGGTCTTAAGGGACACTTTACCCATGACGACCAGTTCGGCTTTGAAGCGGCTTCTTGGTACTGGCACTTTGTTGATGTGGTCTGGGTAGGTCTGTTTATATTTGTCTACATTCTCACCTAGAAAGGGCAATAAAGAGTGCGCTGCGGCCAGGTATCCCCTGGCCGTTTTTATCTGTGTAAAGACTTACTCAGGGGTGCTGTCGGGTGCTGGCGCCTGGGCAGGCGGTGCAGGCTGAGGGTTTACTCTGGTCGCTTCCGGGTGTAGTTTGCGATCCCAGGGAGCGGTACTGCCAAGCTGACCGGAAAAGATGCCGTAAGCAATAGTTCCCAACAGCAACGCTGCCAAGGTAATGCGCGTGCCCAGAGCTACAAGCAGGCGTCGCTTGGAATTGCCGAGATCTTTAACCAGAAAATTGAGCCCGCTAAACAGGCTGATAAGCACAGCAATAAACAGTACAACGATAATAGTCTTTAGCAGCATAATATTGCTCACTCTTAAGGAAGGTTGGAATTTAAACACAGATGTCTACTAAGCCCCAATATTCTACGCAGGGATTCCACTGGCAGCCCAACAAGAATCTGTTGTTGCTGAGTCTGTGCCTGTTTCCGCTGATGATTGCTCTGGGCTTCTGGCAGTTAGATCGGGCTGATGAAAAACAGCGTATTCTTAACCAATACAATGCCAATCAACAGGCCAGCCCGGCTGATGTTGAGGGTTTGCATAGCCGAACTAATCTGCAGTATCGCAGCGCTTGGCTCGAGGGGGAACTGGACGCCAAACGACGTATTATCCTTGATAACCGCGTTGCGAATGGCAAGCCTGGATACGAAATACTGGAGGCATTAAATGTCGCCGGGATGGGGCAAATGATATTGGTCAATCGTGGTTGGGTGCCAGCCTCATTGGATCGAAATATCTTGCCACAGATTGAAGCAGTTGAAGGCCAGGTGAAGTTTCGTGGTGTCCTATATCAGTCTTTGGGCGGCTACCGCCTCGATGATGGTATATCTCAGGTGGCAGAATGGCCCGCCAGAGTTGGGTGGATCACCGCCGAGCGTGCAGAGGAGTTGTTTGCCGAGAGCTTCTTCCCCTATCAGCTGCGTCTGGATCAGGACAGCCCGGGCGCTTTGCAAACAGGCTGGGCCACAGTATCAGTTCAGCCCGCCAAGCACACAGGCTATGCAGTGCAATGGTTTGCCATGGCATTGGTATTATTAGTTATGACAGTGATCGCCAACTCGAACCTTGCTGACTGGTTGCAACAGCGCCGCAAACAGGGCCAGAAATAATCCCGGAAAAGGATAATTAAATCATGACAGAACAGACAGAGATAACCGCCAAACAGCGCAGTTTTCAGTACCAGATTTGGTTGATGCTTATTATCGTCTTTGGTGTGATCCTAGCTGGCTTTCTTATGATCCCCAAAACAGAAGAGCAGCGCAAGGCCATGATGGCTCGTCTAGGCACGACCAATCAGGGAGCAATTGTCAGCCCCACTGTAGATATGAGTCCATTACTGGCGGCTCTGCCCCAGGGCGAAGCACCCAAGTGGAAGGTGGTAGTAGCCGGTGGTGAGGGGTGCAACCA
>CAXAJC010000161.1:0-3665 GCA_963969005.1 uncultured Cellvibrionales bacterium
TGCTTGGGTTGATCAGGCGCGGCAAATTGAAGATGCTGGTGCCGACAGTATCTGTATTAAAGATATGGCTGGCCTGCTGACCCCCTATGTGGGTTTTGAGCTTGTCAGCAAGCTTAAAAAGGCGGTGGCGATTCCGATTCAGCTCCATGCCCATGCCACTACCGGGCTGTCAACTACCACTATTACCAAATGTGTTGAAGCTGGTATCGATAATGTTGATACCGCAATTTCGTCCATGTCCATGACCTATGGCCATTCTGCCACTGAGTCTGTGGTATCCATTTTTCAGGGTCAGGAGCGGGACACTGGCCTGAATATTGAAAAAATTGAAGAGGTGGCTGCTTACTTTAGGCAGGTGCGTAAGAAGTACGCCGAGTTTGAAGGTTCACTGCGCGGCGTTGATTCGCGCATTCTGGTGGCTCAGGTGCCCGGCGGCATGCTGACGAATATGGAATCCCAGCTACGTCAGCAGGGTGCTGAAGATCGCTTAGATGAGGTGCTGGCAGAAATCCCCAAGGTTCGCGAAGATCTGGGCTTTATTCCACTGGTGACGCCAACTTCACAGATTGTTGGTACCCAGGCTGTGCTTAATGTACTGACCGGTGAGCGTTACAAGTCTATCTCTAAAGAAACTGCTGGCGTGTTGCGCGGTGAATACGGCGCGGCCCCTGCGCCGGTTAACGCTGATCTTCAGGCCCGGGTGCTGGATGAGGGCGAAGAGGCGATTACCTGTCGTCCGGCGGACAATATTGAGCCTGAGCTGGAAGCGCTGACCATGGAGCTTGAGGGACTGTCGGCGGAACATGGTTTCCAGCTGAGCTCCGCTGAGGGACAGATTGATGATGTGCTTACCTATGCACTGTTCCCACAGGTAGGTCTTAAGTTTTTGCAAAATAAAGATAACCCGGATGCCTTTGAGCCTGTGCCCACTGGCAAGGCTGCTGTTGTGACCAATGATGCCGGCGAAGAGCTTTACACCGTGGAGGTGGAGGGCAAGTCCTATACTGTCACTGTGGCCAATGGCGGCGATGTTAGCGCGATTATCCCGGCCGGGCAGGTAGCTCCGGCTGCCAGTGCGGCGGCTCCAGCCGTTGCAGCAACTGGTGGTGAGCCGGTCAATGCACCTCTGGCGGGCAATGTGGTCAAGGTGTTGGTTAAGCCTGGTCAGGCGGTAGCAGAAGGGGAGAGCATTGTGGTTCTTGAGGCCATGAAAATGGAGACCTCAGTCAGCGCACCGGCCTCGGGCACTATTGTTGAGGTGCGAGTGCAGGCCGGCGACAGCTGTGCCGTGGGCGATGTGCTGGTTACTCTGGCCTAAGGAGCGCTGAATAATGGAAAATTTAATCAGTTTGTGGGCCAGCTCTGGTCTGGCGCAGATTCAACTGGGCCAGCTGGTGATGATGGCTGTGGGCCTGACGCTGTTGTTTTTGGCGATCAGTAAAGGGTTTGAGCCACTTCTGTTAGTACCGATTGGTTTTGGTACCATCTTGGCCAATATTCCCGGTGCTGGTTTTGATGCTGCGCCGGTCTACGATGCCTTTGGGCATATGGAAAGCCCCGGTGGTCTGCTGTATTACATCTATAGTGCTGGTATTGAGACGGGCCTGTTCCCTTTGGTGATCTTTATGGGGGTGGGGGCGATGACCGATTTTGGCGCGCTACTGGCTAACCCCAAAACACTATTACTGGGCGCTGCGGCTCAGGTGGGTATCTTTACCACAGTGCTGGGTGCTGTGACCCTGAGCCATTTCGGTATTCTTGATTTTAGTATTCGCGATGCGGCTTCTATAGGTATTATCGGTGGTGCCGATGGTCCTACGGCTATTTTTGTTACCAGCAAGCTGTCCCCGGACCTGCTGGGTGCCATTGCGGTGGCGGCCTATTCCTATATGGCGCTGGTACCGATTATTCAGCCGCCCATTATGCGCGCGCTCACCACGCCTGCTGAGCGTCAAATCAAGATGGAGCAGCTGCGCCCTGTATCCAAGGCTGAACGTATTGTCTTTCCTCTGACGTTGCTGGTGCTGGTGGCTATGCTGCTGCCCGATGCTGCGCCGCTGTTAGGCATGTTCTGTTTTGGTAACTTAATGAAGGAATGTGGCGTGGTTAACCGTTTGAGTGATACCACGCAAAATGCCCTGATCAATATTGTCACCATCTTCCTCGGTCTGGGTGTGGGCTCAAAAATGAGTGCGGAAAAATTCCTCAACCCTGAAACTATGGGTATCTTGGCGCTGGGTGCGGTGGCTTTCTGTATCGGTACTGCCTCCGGCGTGCTGATGGCCAAGCTGATGAACTCAATGTCGACCAACAAAGTTAATCCACTGATCGGTGCCGCTGGTGTATCCGCTGTGCCTATGGCGGCGCGAGTGGCTAACAAAGTGGGTCTTGAGGCCAATCCGCAAAACTTCTTGCTGATGCATGCCATGGGCCCCAATGTTGCCGGTGTGATTGGCTCTGCGGTTGCCGCTGGTGTGATGATCAACCTTGTCAGTGGTATGTAATGGGTCCTGTACAGCAGTTGATTAGCGACAAGCTTCAGGCTGAATACCAGCCGGATGTGTTGCAGCTGACCAATGAAAGCTTTATGCACTCTGTGCCTGAGGGTTCGGAGAGTCATTTTAAACTGGTTATTGTCAGTGACCGGTTTCAAGGTCTGCGTCTGGTGCAGCGTCACCAGAGCATTTACGGCCTGCTTGCAGAGCAGCTGGCGGGCCCGGTTCACGCGCTGGCGCTGCATACTTACACGGCGTCTGAATGGACCGAAATTAATGGCGCCACGCCTCAATCCCCCGATTGTTTGGGTGGTAGTAAAGCAAACTAACAGGCTTTAAAACCCCAAGATTACAGCCTTTTACTGCTTTTCATTAAAAACACCCAGTTCACCGCATAAAAATACCTGTTCGCCGATTACCGCTGGAGCTTGCCTCTCAGACCGCAGAAAATGATGGAGTCAAAATTTTGACGTCCTTATACCTAGGGCGTGGAACTATAAAAAAAACTCATTCAGGGGGAGTTATGCTTCATCAATCGCTACTTAATCGCCTAAGTTGGTGCAACAATCTGGGCCAATCAAATCACTTTAGTGCAGTGCTTGCGCTATGTCTTTCTTTAACTTTGGCTGCCTGTGGTGGTGGTGGTGGAAATTCTGTCACTGAGAATAATCTCGTTGAGCCAGGTGCTGACGGTGTCGCTCCTACCTTGACTTCGGTGACTATTGCCAATGATTTCAATAGCTCTGATTCTGTCTCGCTTGGTCAGGTTGTGCTTCTTGAAATCGAAGCAGATGAAGCGCTTATGCAACCGACAGTTACTTTAGGCGGCGTGGCCGCTGAAGTAAGTGGTAGCGTACGCTCATGGCAAGCTACTCGAGAGATGGTCGAAAGTGACTTGGATGGTGTTATTGAATTTTCTATCTCTTTCTCAGACGTAAGTGGTGAGGCCGGTGTTGATGTTACCACTACAACTGATGATAGCTCTGTTGAGTATTGCGCGGCAGGCTGTCCTGAACCCGGTGAAGACGAAGGCATCGCAGGTGATTGGAAGCTCGCTTCTGAAGCTGGAGCGCTAGGTGTAGGTCCTGGGTTAGGAGATACATCCTGGTGGTCCAATAGTGAGGCTGATCTTGGCACACGTAGCTGTCTGTTTGATGACGTGTTTAGATT
>CAXAJC010000162.1:0-3664 GCA_963969005.1 uncultured Cellvibrionales bacterium
GAGCATTACTTTGATCTGACTGGCTCTATCTCCTATATCAGCACTGTAATCGCCGCTGCCTGGCTCAATCCCGATCTTGATTTTCGGGATATGATTATCGGCGCAATGATCCTAATCTGGGCACTGAGACTAGGGTCATTTTTATTTTGGCGGATCAAGAAAGATGGCCAGGACAAACGCTTTATCATAATGAAAACCAGATTTTTCTGGTTTTTAATGACCTGGACCTTAGGTGGACTCTGGGTGTTGGTGACTATGGCCGCAGGACTGGCCGCCATGACCTCAAACACCACAGTAGCACTGGGACCAATGGCCTATACAGGCATAGCACTGTGGATCGCTGGCATGCTGATTGAAGTGATCGCAGATAACCAAAAAACCAGATTTAGAAAGAACCCGGACAATCGCGATCGCTTTATAACCACCGGTCTGTGGGCGTGGTCGAGGCATCCCAACTACTTCGGTGAAATCACATTATGGTTGGGTCTGGCGCTGCTGGCCTTGCCGGTACTCAATGGTTGGCAACTCGCCACCATGATATCCCCGCTATTTGTCTATGTGCTGCTGACTAAAGTCAGCGGCATTCCACTGTTGGAAAATCTAGCGCAGAAAAAATGGGGATCGGACCCGGAGTTTATCGCTTACACAGAATCAACCCCGGCGCTAATGTTACGCAAGCCGAAGCGCTAGTGTTCAAGAATGACGATCTAGAAACTCATTGATCTGCTGGAATGCCAGTTCAGCTTCCGGCAGGTCGGGGTAAAAAATCGGCCACACATGGGGCATATTCATACAGTAGACAAACTTAGCCGTTGATCCTGAGGCCACGGCCTTATTTACATAGCGCCGCCCATCATCCCGCAGAATTTCATCATGACTTGCCAGCACCAATGTAGGTGGCAGATCAGACAGGTCCCCAAGCAATGGCGAAATCAGCGGATCACTGGGGTTATCCTTGGCCAAATGGCGAGCGCTCAGCCGCAACAGGATTTTGGGTACCCTGGTAATACGGCTGGCCAGAGGCTTAAGCATCACATCAGAGCTAAGATTAGAGAAAATACTGGGGCTGTTAAAGCGGCAGTCAGTGACAGGTGACAGGCACACAGCAGCATTGGGTGCCCGACCTCCGCTATCCCGCAGCAAGGCCAGAAGCACCAAGGTTAAGTTACCCCCGGCTGAATCTCCGGCAACCAGCATATTGGCCGCTTTGCCTGGACCCTGAGAGCCATTATCCAGCAACCATTCATAGGCAGTACTGCAGTCTTCAACACAGTCTCGGCGGCTGTATTCAGGCATTAACCTATAGTCGATGGCCAGCACAGAGCTATTGGTGATTTCTGACAACTTACTGGTAATCACCCGATGACTTTTAGGGCTGCCAGCAAAAAAAGCGCCACCATGGATATACATCAGGCGGCGGTTATTGTCTGCATCAACCCCCGGTGCCACCACCCACTCTGCAGGCACACCAGCTGCATCCGCAGGGGTAAAAGTACTGACCGCCAGCTTCTCTGTCTCAGCAAAAAAAGTCTCCATGACCTCGCGCATAATTGGCACACGGCGCTTGATGGAAAGTTTGCTGGAACTGGCACGACTAGCGCGCAGACGCTGGGTGATATCGTTTAGCGCTTGTTCAGACTTAAGCTTGCCCTCTGCACTATCCACCAAGGCCAGGTGCCCCAGTGGAAGGTCAAACTGCGCCAACGGATCCCGGCGCAGCAATTTGTAGCCCCACCAGGTCAGCCCGGCAGCACCGAGACCAACAGCTAGGCTGGGCAGACTGATCATCAGGCAGAATAACTGAGTTGATTAAACTTCTTCTGATGGTAATCGCCATCGCCAAAGCTCACATTAATCATCATCAGACGCTTCACATAATGGCCGATATTTAACTCATCAGTCATACCAATACCGCCATGAATCTGAATCGCCTCTTCACCAATCAACTTGCCATAGCGGGCAACAGTGGCCTTAAGGGCATGTACAGTTTTTAACAGCGCTGCAGAGTCATCCTCACCCGCCTGACAGAGTCCGCGATAAAGCATAGATTTAGTCTGCTCGCAGGCCATAAAGGTATCTACCATGCGATGCTGCAGCACCTGAAAAGAACTGATTGGCGTATCAAACTGCTGCCGCACTTTGGAATATTCAACCGTAGCCGTATTCAGCGTCGCCATAATACCCAGAGCTTCAGCACTGAGACCCATCAGAATCTGCGGCATCACCTGATCAATCAGATCCATACCTTCGCCCGCTGTGTTTAGTAGCTGGCTTGCAGATACCATCACATCGCTAAAACTTACTGTGGCTGCACTCTGGCCATCCATCATTTTGTAGCTTTTAACCTCAACCCCAGGGGCAGAAGCGTCGACCAAAAACAGGCTCAGGCCCGCTCGATCAAACTGCTCACCGCTGTGGCGGGCGGTAACAATAAACTTGTCCGCTGTGCCGCCATTGGCCACAACAGTCTTCTCTCCGTTGATTTTGAAACCACCATCAGTGGCTGTTGCTGTGGTCGCAACGTCACTCATTTCATAGCGGGACTGAGCTTCGGTAGAAGCCAGTGAACCCATGCAGCTACCATCAATAATGCCAGGAATCACCTCAGCCTTGAGGGCAGCGTTATCTGAGGCCGCCAACAGGCCGCCAAACACCACAACAGTGGACGCATAGGGCTCAACCACAATACCCTTACCCAACTCTTCCATCACCGCAGCTATATCATCAACAGTGCCACCAAAGCCGCCGTATTCTTCGGCAAAGGGCACAGACAACCAGCCCAGCTCCGCAAACTTGGACCAAAATTCCCGGCTAATGCCTTCGTCTGATTCAACAATTTTGCGTCTGGTATCAAAATCATATTCATCTCGAACAAAGCGCGAGACACTATCCTTGATCATGGTTTGTTCTTCGGTAAAATCAAAATTCATCTGTAATAACTCCTGAAATCTGTTTATGGCTCAACCCGCGGGGAGCCTGCTTGTAATCGTAAAGGTTTATAAATAGCCTTATAAACCCAGTACCGCTTTGGCGATCACATTGCGCTGCACTTCATTGGATCCGCCATAAATAGTGGCTGCGCGACCATACATATATTTGCCTCGAGCCTCGAAAGCAAAGTCATGGCCCAATTCATCAGCATTTAGATTTTCTGGCAATGCACCACCATAAAAAGATGCCAGCTGCAGCTGTAGCTCATGAATAGCCTGACTGATTTCAGTGCCTTTAATTTTTAACAACGATGACTCTGGCCCCGGCATACCGCCTGCTGCCATAGAGGCAAAAACACGCAGTTCAGTGTACTCAAGAGCCATCAGCTCCATTTCAATATCCGAGAGACGCATCTGGAAAATAGGATCATCAATCATCGACTTGCCACCATTGACTTCAACGCTGGCGCGCTGCTTGAGAGATTCCAGCATACGGGTGGAGTCAGCCACCTCTGCCATACCTGTTCGCTCATGGGCCAGCAGCGCCTTGGCGTACGTCCATCCCTTATCCTGCTCACCAATCAGATTCTCGGTGGGCACTGCAACATCCTCAAACAACACTTCATTAAGGCTGTGCTTGCCATCGATAGTCACAATTGGCTTAACCGTGATACCTGGGCTGTTCATATCGATCAGCAAAAAGCTGATGCCCTGCTGCTTGCGCATACCCTTGC
>CAXAJC010000163.1:0-3623 GCA_963969005.1 uncultured Cellvibrionales bacterium
TTCTGATGCAGCTGATGAAGGTGGCGCTCCGGCGATGCCAGATATGGGTGGCATGGGTGGTATGGGCGGCATGGGCGGTATGATGTAAATTTCGCTCCAAAGAAGCACTGAAAGGCCCTGCATCCTAGATGCAGGGCTTTTTTTTAACCTTTTTAAAACAAAATTAGCTCTGCAAGTCCCATGGACGTTGCTATTTGCAGTGGTATGCAGAACAATTACATCGGTTTTAAAAAAATTCGCCCCAAGGGGTACAACATTAAGAGGAGTTGTCATGACTGTTGAATTAATTAATTTTCTATTCCGTTGGAGCCATGTGCTATTCGGGATAGTCTGGATCGGTATGCTTTACTACTTTAACTTTGTTCAGGGCGGCTACTTTAAGGAGGCCTCCGCTGAAGGTCTAGCTGATGCCAAAGCCAAATTGGCGCCAAGTGCGCTCTGGTGGTTCCGCTGGGGTGCAATGTTCACCTTTATCACTGGATTGTACCTGCTGCATACCATTTCTAATGTTATCAATAACTACATTATCGTCGGTGCGGTGATGGGCACATTGATGGCTGCCAACGTATGGATGGTTATCTGGCCTGCTCAGCGTATTGCTCTGGGTATCGAAGAAGGTGGTGACAAAGCGGCTGCCGGTGCAAAAGCATTGCTGGCCTCGCGTACTAACACCTTGTTCTCTGGGCCAATGCTTTTCGGCATGCTGGCAGGCGCTCATTACGGCCAGTATGGAACCGAAGTGGGCGGCACAGGTTTGACTGTTGCTCTGGTTATTACTCTGGCTCTTGAGATCAATGGCCTGAAGGGCAAGATGGGTCCAATCACTACGGTTAATGGGGTGATTGGTTCAAGCTTGGCACTGACTGCCGTAATGGTTCTGGCATTAAACATGCTGTAAGTCGGTCCGGTTGTTAAAAAACCAGCGCTACTGCGCTGGTTTTTTTTGCCTTATTCTCCTGACTTTTTTACCACAGCCTTTTTCAACTCCCAGAATATAGGCGTATAATCTGGGCCTACTTTAAACAGCACGTCTAAATGTGAAAAAAGGGACATTATGGTTAACAAACGCGTAAATCCCATTGTCGCCGAGCGCGATGACATGATTGGCCGCTCAATTCCAGATTCACGAGGTGATAAGTCCGCTTCCGGTGGTGGGTCCTCAAATGGTCGTTCTTTAGCAGCTGACTCCGGGATACCGGGACTGTGGAAGTTTATGATCCTGATTGCCTTTTTTGGTCTGGCAGGCGCTGGTGGTTTTGGCTGGCTGCAGTATCAAACACTGGCAAACAAGCATAATAGCCTGCAGGAGCGCTTTGATAACCTCGAGTCTCGCCTGAGCAGCACAGATGAATCTGTGACCCAATCCGGCGCCGCTATGCAATTGAATATCAGCAAGCAGGCAGATGAGCTTAAAAAGCACTGGAGCGAAATACGCAAGCTCTGGGGTGTGACCAATGATATTAATAAGGGCAAGATTGAGAAGAATAAAAAAGATATCTCATTTTTGGTCAGCAAGCGCAATGAACTGGAAACCAAGGTTATCAAAGACGGCAAGAGTCTGAGTGCTCTCAGTGCTAACTATCTGGGCGTGAGTGCGGATGTGGATGCAGTCAACGAAAGTCTTAATAATCAGACCGATGGTCTCAATCGCTTAAAGGCGTCGGTGTTGCGTATTGATAGCGACCTGCAAAACAACGTGGAAGCTGTAAAGTCGATGGAGGCGTTTCGTCGCCAGATTAATCAAAAAATCTATGACCTTGAGCAACAGAGTGCTTCGGCCAACTTAACAGGATCAAGTCAATAATGGCTGTTATTCGTCAACAAGATGTTATTCAGAGTGTTGCAGGTGCCCTGCAATATATATCCTATTACCATCCTGCCGATTTTATCAAAGCGGTTAAAGAAGCTTACGATCGTGAAGAGTCAAAGTCTGCCAAGGATGCAATGGCACAGATTCTAATTAACTCGCGCATGTGCGCCATGGGTCACCGACCGATCTGTCAGGACACAGGCATTGTCACTGTGTTTGTCAAAGTGGGCATGCAGGTACAGTGGGATGCTGACATGAGCCTTACCGATATGGTCAATGAGGGTGTTCGCCAGGCTTACACCCATCCTGACAATATTTTGCGTGCCTCGATTCTGGCTGATCCAGATGGCGCGCGCACCAACACCGGTGACAATACCCCGGCGGTTATTCATTATGAAATTGTGCCGGGTGATAAGGTCGAGATTGATGTGGCAGCCAAAGGTGGCGGCTCAGAAGCCAAGTCCAAATTTGCTATGCTCAATCCCTCAGATTCTGTGGTTGACTGGGTTTTAAATGTGGTTCCCACCATGGGCGCTGGCTGGTGCCCGCCGGGGATTCTGGGGATTGGTTTGGGTGGCACCGCCGAGAAAGCTATGCTGATGGCCAAAGAGGCACTACTGGAACATATAGATATTCAAGAGCTGCAAGCCAAGGGTGCGGAAAACCGCAATGAAGAATTGCGCCTGGAGTTGTTTGATAAGGTTAACGCGCTGGGGATAGGGGCTCAGGGGCTGGGTGGTCTGACGACAGTGTTAGATATCAAGATCAAAGATTATCCCTCCCATGCCGCTAATAAAGCGGTCGCTATTATTCCCAACTGTGCAGCGACCCGTCATGTCCACTTTGTTCTCGATGGCTCCGGACCGGCGCAGCTGGATCCGCCTAATTTAGAAGACTGGCCTGATATTACCTGGGAGACGGATGAATCTGTGCGACGAGTGAATCTGGATACGGTGACCCAACAGGATATTGAACAGTGGAAGCCCGGCGATACATTGTTGTTATCGGGTAAGATGCTCACCGGCCGTGATGCCGCGCATAAGAAAATGACCGATATTCTGGCTCGTGGTGAAGACCTGCCTGTGGACTTAACGGGCCGGTTTATTTACTACGTTGGCCCTGTTGACCCCATTGGGGATGAAGCCGTAGGCCCAGCCGGACCCACCACTGCCACCCGTATGGACAAGTTTACTCGCACTATGCTCGAAGAGACTGGGCTGATGGGTATGATTGGCAAAGCTGAACGGGGTCAGACCGGCATTGACGCGATCAAAGATAATCAGGCGGTCTATCTCATCGCTGTGGGCGGTGCCGCCTATCTGGTGTCCAAAGCGATCACTCATGCCGAGGTTATTGCCTTTCCGGAACTGGGCATGGAAGCGATCTATGAATTTGAAGTGAGTGATATGCCGGTCACTGTGGCGGTGGATACCGCAGGTGAATCAGTACATCGCATTGGCCCAGAAATCTGGCAGGCAAAAATTGAAGAGAAAGCATTAAAGCTATCTTGATAGCTTCTACTGTATAATCGCGAAAAATTTTTAGAGTTTAGTCTAGACTCAAACTAGGCTCTCATGTCAGAGCGATCTGAATATAAATGTTGAGCTAACCTGGCCCCAAAGGCCTTATATTTTTTAAAGGATAATATTATGAAAGCGTTTCACTCGGTGCTCGGAGCACTGGTTATTTTAGCCTCAGGCACTGCATCGGCATCTGATAGCTGGTATATGGGAGCCACAGTTTCCAATTACAATTTAGATAACGAGAGAGCTGTTGTTGATGGTATCGACGGCAATCAGTTAGGCCTGCAAAT
>CAXAJC010000164.1:0-3606 GCA_963969005.1 uncultured Cellvibrionales bacterium
TCCCGACTTCCAAGGGAAGTCAATGGCCGGCAACACCGACGCTATAATCACTCGAATACCATCGTGATCCGCAATTTCACACATCGACTTAATGTTATCAGCAATAGTCTGCACATCAGTTAGACCAGTATTACCTGCCAAGTCATTAGTGCCTGCCAATATCACCACCACTTTTGGCTCAAGCTCTGTCACATCAGACCTAAAGCGTAGAAGCATCTGCGGCGTAGTCTGCCCTCCTATACCGCGATTAATATATCCACTGCCCTGAAAAAATTCTGGATCGAAGTAGCCCCAGCCCTCGGTTATGGAATCACCCATAAAAACCACCCGGTTATCGTGGGCTGGACCTTTACTCAGCTTAAGATTAGCCTCTGCATAGCGATCAACATTAGCAAAAGAGCGCCAGTCCTGAGCCAGAGACTTTGAGCCCTGAATACTCAGAGCCAGAGCGATTAGCACGCTAAAAACATTTTTAAACGTCATAGAATCACCATTATTTAAAGTTTGACTGGCAGTAAAGGGCCAGCTGTTATTGCCCCTTAGGACTCTATCTCCAACATTTTGAGCAGCTCTTTGGATGGCCCCTCAAAGGTCTGCGAGGGTCTATTACCTATATAACCTACATCTGCCATACCTTCATTGGTGGTATAGAACGCTGTCGCGGTAAGATCGCGCACTATGGCAAAAAATCGCGCTCCCAACTGGTATTTTGGCTTAGCAGCTTGCAGCCATTTTATATCATCGCAAATGTCATGTTTCTGTTTATCGATTAACGCCGGAAATGCCTGCTTAAAGCGCTTCGCGGACTCATTTTGTAACCAGGCAATACCTTCGCGAACCAGCTTCAAAGCATCCTGATTTTGCGGGTAAGGGGCACTGACATACTCGTTAATATAATTCTGAGCGCCCAAAGAAGATGCGGATGGAGACACAGTATCCGCAGGAATAATAAGATCGCAAAGGTCAATGAGAATCTCTAGCTCTTCCCGGTTCAATAGCATCTCCCACTCAACACTAGGGTTGAGCAGATCGGGATCTGTGGCGCTATAAACTTTACTGCCATTATGACTAGTCCCGGCCAAAGCATCCGCCGCCGGAATAGTGACTGCACTCACGGCTATCAGCTTAAGAGCACTTCGCCGACTGAGACTAAGCTTATCTTCACTCATATCAAATATTCCTCTTCGCAAGCTGTTCAACAATATAGTCACTGGTACGCCATGCCAGCGCCATGATTGTCAGTGTCGGGTTTTTATCTGCATTGGACACAAATGGCGCACCATCAGCGACAAATAAATTGGGGACTTCCCAAGATTGGCAGTGCTCATTGAGCACAGAACGATTTGGATCTGACCCCATCATGGCAGAGCCCACCTCGTGAATAACTGCGCCGCCATTCTGAATTGCCTTAGCTCCATCAGTATGAATGGGCGAGGTAACCCTACCACCCATAGCTTCGAAAATCTCTGCGATGGTCTTTTGCATATGCGCTGCTTGATTAAGTTCCTCCTGACCCCATTTCCAGTGAAACTTGGGTACAGGTATGCCCCATTGATCAACCCGGTCATTATCGATCTCAAGATAACAGTCTTTGTTGGGAATCATCTCACCGCGACCCTCAAACCAGAAGAACGTACCGAAGTAACGACGGCACGCCTCTTTAAAGTCGCTACCATAGGCACCCTCGGTAAACTTCTCGAGACCATTAAATGTTCCAGCCACAGGTTGTCTACGACCGCCATACATTTCAATATGATAACCTCGAGAGAAATTCATCTCACCGCGCAACTGCTCCTGATACTTCCACCAGGGTGTATACATGTGCATAGCTGATGCGCCATCTTCATTGTGGGCCGGCACTCCCTCGAAGGCTGGAATTTGAGCCCCAGCACCGGCGCCAACAGTGTCCATTAGATACTTGCCTACGAGACCGCTGCCATTGGACAATCCGTCAGGAAACAGCGAGCTTTTAGAATTAAGCAATATGCGCGAGCTCTCAGCTGCGCTGGCAGCCACCACAACCACCCTAGCCTTAGCTGATTTTTCAAGTCCAGTAACTTTATCAATGTAGATCACACCAGTGGCGCGACCACTAGCATCCACGGTGACCTCTCGCACCATAGCATCAGTAACAACATCCAAATTTCCAGTGGCTAAGGCAGGCGGAATAAGTACAGTGGTAGACTGAAAATTGGCTCTGATAGAACAGCCCCGAATACAATCAGTAGCCCAGAAACAAGCAGCCCTTGACTGCATAGATTGCCGTGTCACCTGCTGAGCCAGTTTGTTTTCAGGAAATAACTTTTGGGGAATATTTTTATGATCCAAACGCTCACTCAGAATTGATAGATGAGCGGGGATAACCGGTATATCCAGACCCTCACAGGCTTTTTTGGCCAGCAGCTCATAGGCTCTTGGAGCAGGTGGTGGTAATAGCACTCCAGGTGGCGAATTTGGGGTATTCTCAAGCCCTTCATTACTACCATAAACACCAATCAGCATTTCTGTTTTATCGTAATAGGGTGCGAGGTCCGCATAGCTAATTGGCCAGTCAAACCCCAAGCCATCGCGGGAGTGAGGTTTAAAATCATACTCGCCCATACGTAGCGAAATACGACCCCAGTGATTAGTGCGCCCACCCAGCATGCGCGAACGCCACCATTTAAACTGTCTACTCGGATCATCAGAGCCCTGACTGTATGGCTCACCGGGAACCTTCCAGCCGCCATCTATGGTTGCATCATAAAAGCCAAAGGGTTTATCTGGCGTCGAACCGCCGCGGAGTGGCGCATCCTTCGGCAAATTAAACATTGGAGTTTCTGTCACTGGGTTATAGGCACGACCAGCCTCAAGCATCAGCACCTTGAGTCCTGAAACAGCCAGAATATAGGCAGACATACCACCACCTGCACCAGAGCCTACAACAATTGCATCATATTGCGTTTTGCTTCCAACATTTACCGCTGCCATGCACCATGTCCCTTAATAAATTTATAACCTACTACTTAGTTCACAGCAGTAAAATACAGGCTTGTTATTATTTCTAAGACAGCAACTGCCCGTATTTAATTAACAGGTTTTTAGTTGCCAAAATGCCAGCATCCTCATCACCAGCACCCTCATACTCAATACCAATATAACCTGTATATTTGGCCTGCTTTATAATTGTGAGCATCTTTAAAAAATCAGTATCTGTCTCATTGCCATCCGTATCAAAAGCCAAGCTTTTTGCACTGACACCCAAAGCATAGGGCATTAGTTCCCTTACTCCCTGATACCTGTCGTAATCAACAAAATTACCAAAATCCGGCAGCGCACCGCAGTTTGGCATACCAACATCACGCAATAGATCAACCAGCCACTTGCCATTGGCAGAGGGACCATCTGTCATCCATTTGCCATTAGCTGCATAACCCTTATTGTTTTCAACAATGATATTGATATCAAAATCACGAGCAAACTCGGCAAGGCGAGTCAAGCTATCAGCCCCTGCCTTCTGTACCTCAACACTGCTTCCAACACCTGCGACATTGACTCGGATAGAGTGACAGCCTAAATATTTTGCAGCCTCTACCCACTTATAATGATTTTCAACCGCCCTGCCTC
>CAXAJC010000165.1:0-3515 GCA_963969005.1 uncultured Cellvibrionales bacterium
GAAAACCCTATAAGAATAAGGGTTTCAGAGATATTTTTCACTCCCACTCAATAGTCGCCGGCGGCTTGCTGGAAACATCATAGGTAACGCGAGAAACTTCAGTAATCTCATTAATAATACGATTGGACACTTTCTCTAAAAGCTCATAAGGAAGATGTGCCCAACGCGCTGTCATAAAGTCGATGGTCTCTACCGCGCGCAGTGCAATCACCCATTCATAGCGGCGCGCATCACCCACCACTCCCACAGACTTAATGGGCAGGAATACGGCAAAGGCCTGACTGGTTTTGTGGTACCAGCCGGAGTTGTGCAGCTCTTCGATAAAGATAGCATCGGCTTCGCGCAGAATATCGGCATACTCTTTTTTAACTTCACCGAGAATACGCACCCCAAGGCCCGGTCCCGGGAATGGGTGACGGTAAACCATATCATAGGGGAGGCCCAGCTCAACACCGATCTTGCGCACTTCATCTTTAAATAGTTCGCGCAGTGGCTCAACCAATTCCAGCGCCATATCATCGGGTAAGCCGCCCACATTATGGTGAGACTTAATGACGTGGGCTTTTCCAGTTTTAGAGGCGGCAGACTCGATTACATCTGGGTAGATGGTGCCCTGAGCTAAGAAGTTAACATTCTTAATTTTGTTTGACTCTTCATCGAAGACTTCAATAAAGGTATTGCCGATAACTTTGCGTTTGGCTTCTGGGTCACTAACGCCGACCAAGCCATTTAAGAACTTTTCTTGGGCATTGGCGCGAATGACTTTTACGCCCATATTTTTGGCGAACATCTCCATCACCATATCGCCTTCATTTTTGCGCAGCAGACCATTATCCACAAACACACAGGTCAGTTGGTCACCAATTGCCTTGTGCAATAGCGCAGCAACCACGGAGGAATCTACACCCCCGGAAAGGCCCAACAGCACATGGCTATCACCAACCTGCTCCTGAACACGAGCAATCTGATCTTCAATAATAGCGGCGGCAGTCCACAAGGCATCACAGCCACAGATTTGTAGGGCGAAATGTTCAAACATACGCTGCCCCTGCAATGTATGAGTCACTTCAGGGTGGAACTGAATACCGTAGAATTTTTTGTCTTCATTGACCATACCGGCAATCGGACAGGATGGGGTTGAGGCCATCAGGCTAAAGCCCTCGGGCATGGCCACAACCTTATCCCCATGGCTCATCCACACATCCAGCAGTGACTCACCGTTGTGACCCACATGATCTTTAATATCCTGCAGCAGGGCTGATTCGCTCTCTACCTGCACCTGGGCGTAACCAAACTCGCGCACATCTGAGGTATCGACCTTACCACCCAGCTGACCAGCCATGGTCTGCATGCCGTAGCAAATACCCAACACAGGCAGTCCCATGGTAAAGACACAGTCTGGCGCGCGGGGTGCATCTGCGCCACCGGTGACAGACTCCGGGCCGCCGGAGAGAATAATACCTCTGGGATCAAATTCGCGGATCTCTTCCTCGGTTATATCCCAGGCACGAATCTCGGAGAACACGCCAATCTCGCGCACACGGCGGGCGATTAACTGGGTGTACTGGGATCCAAAGTCGAGGATAAGGATTTTTTGCGAATGTAGATCTGTCATTAATTAGCCTTTAACACATGAAGTGAAGCCTGAATAAAAAACAAGGGCCGAACTTTTTACAGCGCAGCCCTTTCAAATATTGCTAAAACGAAACCACCTATCAGCGGCCACCCGCCGGGTAATTAGGCGCTTCCTTGGTAATCTGTACATCGTGCACATGGCTCTCGCTGGTACCAGCTGAGGTGACTCGCACAAACTCGGGCTCGGTGCGCATCTGATCCATGGAGCTACAACCGGTGTAACCCATGGCCGAGCGCAAACCACCCATCATCTGATGAATAATGGCAGAGACTGGGCCTTTGTAGGGCACGCGACCTTCAATACCTTCAGGAACCAGCTTCTCAGCACCAGCATTGGCATCCTGAAAATAGCGGTCACTGGAACCCTGATTGCGGGCCATAGCCCCTAGGGAGCCCATGCCGCGATACGATTTGTAAGAGCGACCTTGGTAGATCTCAATTTCACCTGGTGCCTCTTCCGTACCAGCCAACATGGAACCCATCATCACTGCACTGGCACCGGCCACAACAGCTTTGGCCATATCGCCGGAGTAACGAATGCCGCCATCGGCAATCACAGGAATCCCTGTGCCTTTGAGGGCAGCGACAGCTTCAGCGATGGCAGTGATCTGCGGTACGCCAATACCGGTAACAATTCTTGTGGTACAGATTGAGCCTGGGCCAATACCAACCTTTACGCCGTCAGCGCCAGCATCAGCCAACGCCTTGGCGCCATCACCGGTGGCGACATTGCCGCCAATCACCTGAACCTCAGGATACTTGTCTTTAATCCACTTAACCCGATCCAGAACATTCTTGGAATGACCATGGGCTGTATCTACCACCAGTACATCAACGCCGGCTTTGACCAGTGCTTCAACACGCTCATCTGTGCCTTCACCTACGCCAACCGAGGCACCAACACGCAGTCGGCCCTGATCGTCTTTACAGGCATTGGGATGTTGCTCGGCTTTATCGATATCGGTAACCGTAATTAGACCTCTAAGCTCAAAGTCATCGTTAACTACCAGTACTTTTTCAATTCTATGCTCATGCAATAGAGCGCGCACTGAATCCGGGTCTGCGCCTTCTTTAACCGTTACCAGATCTTGTTTCGGTGTCATCACAGAGGTGACCAAAGCATCCATATCAGTAGCAAAGCGCACATCACGTCTGGTAACGATACCAATCAAATTGCCATCTTCCAGTACCGGTAAACCAGAAATATTAGCGGATACTGTGAGGTCCTGAAGATCCTTCAATGTGGCTGTGGACTGAATAGTATGGGGGTCTTTAACCACGCCAGACTCATATTTTTTCACAGCATGAACTTCTTTAGCCTGCTGCTCTATGGTCATGCTCTTGTGGATAATACCCACGCCACCTTCAGCGGCAATAGCGATGGCCAGGCGGGCTTCTGTAACAGTATCCATGGCTGCAGAGACCAGCGGAATATTCATGGTAATGTCGCGAGTGAGCTGGGACTGGGTAGACACATCTTTTGCCGTGACGTCAGAATACCCCGGTACTAACAGTACATCGTCAAAGGTTAATGCTTCATTGGAAATGCGTAACATAGGGGACGCTTACCTCTGTGAGGTTTTAAAAAGTAAGCACTGCATTATAAATCAGCGCTCATAACTAGGTAAACAACTATTTACCCGCTTTTATACGGGAAAACAGTGACTTAAGCCTGCTCTCGAATGATGCTGGTTGGAGTATGGTAGATAAACAGGGTTACCGCGATAACAAAACTAATCGCCTCGGCCACTGAAATAGCGGCAACAAAACGATAATCCGATAACAGCATATAAAACAGAATCAGCAATCCCGCTGGCATAATTAAACTGCGGCAGCTAGCCACCACCGCCGATTGAAATGGCAAATGCACTGCTGTGAGG
>CAXAJC010000166.1:0-3509 GCA_963969005.1 uncultured Cellvibrionales bacterium
GAGCACCAGTCGCTCACCCTCTGCTTTTTCCCCATCCAGCCTGACCGACAGTGCCTTCATAAATTGCATCAACGGCACCTGCTGCACAAATGCCTTGGCAAACACCGGGTCATAATGCTGATCTGGCGTCCCCGACAGCAACTCAAGCGCGCCCGATAGATAGATATCCCGCCAAGGGCCGGACTCAGACTGATAGCCCAGCTGTCGATAAGCCTCTGCCAGCATCTGCTTCGCCGAGCCATTATCCGGCTGGGCAAATACCAGATGATTAAGCACCTCGGCAACCCAGCGATATTCCCCCCGTTGCATAGACTGAGAAGCCTTTTTAAGAATAGCCTCAGCTCCCCCCATAAATTCTACATAGCGCAGCGAAGACTGCTCCGGCGGCAAGGGGTTAAGTTGGGCAGGATTACCCTGATACCAACCAAAATAATACTGATAAACCGCTTTACTATTGTGGCTCAGGGTGCCGTAGTAACCCCGCAAATGGAAATTCCCCGCCAGACTCGCAGGCAGTTTCAGGCGCTCGGCAATCTCTCTGGGGGTATAACCCAGATTAGCCAGCCGCACTGTCTGATCATGGGTAAATTTGTACATATCCTGTTGCTGTTCCATCTGGGTGATAATTCGATCATGCCCCCAGGTTGGCCAATGATGGCTATTAAAAAATACCTCAACATCATCCAGTCGATCTATCGACTGGCCAATATAGTCACTCCATAGCAGCGCATCGCGCACTTTGGCGCCACGCAGGGTGAGTACATTGTGCATCACATGGGATAACACCTCAGCACCGCAAAAAGCCTTGTACTCAGGCAGATAGAAGGTCAGTTCCGCAGGAGCTTCAGCGCCGGGCATATTGTAAAAAACGAACTCAACACCATCGACAGTTATGGCCATTTCTGGCTGATCAATCAATACCGTTGGCTGAAGAATGGAAGTGCTGCCATAGACTACCTGTTTGCCCAGCCCAGCATCCACATGGCCGGTGGCAGAGCGCGGGAGGCTATTGCCAAACATATAGGTGCCGCGGCGCGTCATGGCCGGGCCAGCGATAACATTTTCGCTGGTGGCCTCTTCCATAAACCCGGATGGCGCAATAATCGGCACATTATTAACCGCCGCCTGTTGGCCATTAATCAGCGATAACACACCACCGAAATGGTCGATATGGCTATGAGTAAAGATCACTCCGGTCAATTTGATTTCGCCCAGGTGCTGTTCGGCAAAGGCCATCGCCGCTTCGGTGGTTTCCAATGTAGTCAATGGATCAACTAATATCCAGCCGGAGTCACTTTTAATCAGGCTGATGTTGGCTAAATCAAAGCCGCGCAGTTGATAGAGGCCCTCATCCACCTTAAACAGACCGCGAATATTGTTGAGTTTGGCCTGGCGCCAGAGGCTGGGATTAACCGTGTCCGGCGCGCCTCCCACAATAAAATCATAGTCACTGGCGTCCCAGACCTGCACACCAGACTGGCTGATTACCGCTGAATTGGGGGCCTCAGCAACCATGCCTCTGCGGGCATCTTCAAAATCCTGCTGGTTGTCCAGATCCAAGTTTTCCACAAAGGCTTTATTGCTGGCGATGGTAAATTCACTTGCAGCAGATGGGCCATCGCTCTGCTGTAATGATTTAGGTGATTGATCACAGCCGGAGACGACCGCGAAGGACAATAGAAACGCAATAATTTTAAGCTGTGCGTACCCCATTCTATTCTTCATTTTTCTACCTCAACTTATTCTTATATTCGTATGTTGAAGACAAGCCCCATACTTAAACGCCACCGACCTCAAAAAGAACCCGATGGCGCCAAGCACAAAAAACTACCGTAAAGTTTTACAAAACCTCAAACAACCCAGCAGTACCCATACCACCACCAACACACATAGTGATAACAACATACTTCTCACCACGACGCTTACCTTCCATCAACGCATGCATCACCATACGCGCACCGCTCATACCAAATGGGTGGCCAATAGAAATAGAACCGCCATTGACATTCAAACGCTCCATAGGAATGCCCAGCTTATCGCGACAGTAAAGAACCTGCACCGCAAACGCCTCATTCAGCTCCCACAGACCAATATCTTCCATCTTCAGGCCAGTACGCTGCAGCAACTTGGGAATCGCGAACACCGGACCAATACCCATCTCATCAGGCTCACAACCAGCCACAGCCATACCGCGATAAACACCCAGAGGCTCAAGGTTGCGCTGAGATGCCAAAGTGCTATCCATCAAAACGACAGCAGCAGCGCCGTCAGATAACTGAGAAGCATTACCGCCAGTGATGGTGCCGCCATTGCGCACAGCAGTCAGACCAGACAGGCCCTCCATATTAGTACCAGGACGGTTGCCTTCATCCTTGGTAAGGGTCACTTCCTCTTCCGTCACCTCACCAGTTTCACGGTTGGTCACAAGCTTAGTCGCAGTTACAGGAACAACCTCATCGGCAAACAGGCCAGCTTCCTGAGCAGCCGCAGTGCGGGCCTGAGAAACAACCGAATATTCATCCTGAGCCTCACGGGAAATGCTGTAACGATTAGCCACAGTCTCAGCGGTATCCAGCATAGGCATATGAATCAACGGTGAATGCTTCATCGCCAGCGGGTCAGCAACACGGTGAGCATTAAACTTCTCGTTCTGAATTAAACTGATGCTCTCACAACCACCGGCAATAACCACCTGAGAACCGTCGTTGGTAATATTGTTTGCGCCGATAGAAATAGCCATCAGACCAGAAGAGCACTGACGATCAACAGTCATACCGGAAACAGAAACAGGCAGACCAGACGCGATGGCCGCCTGGCGGCCCAGATTCATAGTCTGAGTACCCTGCTGCATCGCCGCACCGATAATGCAATCATCAACCTCGGCGGGGTCAACACCAGCGCGAGCAACAGCTGCCGTAATAGCATAAGAACTCATAGAGGGTGATTCCAGATTATTGAATGCACCACGGAAAGCTCGACCAATAGGAGTGCGAGCTGCTGAAACGATTACTGCTTCTTTCATAATAATATCCTTAGTTATTTTCTAAAATAGGTTTAGCAATGTCGGTTAAGACTTAAGCGCCGCCATAGCCTTCATCAAAAACTTCTCGGTTTGTTTACCACCGGACTCCAGTGGCTGCTGATTAGAGTTATCACTGAGCTCGTCCCATTTAGCAACAATGCTGTCAGGATTTTGATCTTCTTTACCCATAAAGATACCGTCAGTTTCATACATACTGGCCACAGCATAACCGCCAGCACCAGCACAGAGAATCGTTCTTGTTGGTGCCTTCTTATCACAGAGAATTAGAGCTCCCGCAGTAACAGATTCCGCCGTCAACATACCCAAAACTTCGGGAGGCATGAGGTCTTCAGTCATACGGGTGCCAGCCGTTGGAGCCAGAGCATTTACATGAATATTATTTTTGCCGCCCTCAAGCACCAGAGTATTCATAAAGCCCAGCACCGCCATTTTGGCCGCGCCATAGTTGGTTTGACCAAAGTTGCCG
>CAXAJC010000167.1:0-3508 GCA_963969005.1 uncultured Cellvibrionales bacterium
GCCAGTCCAAACCAGCCTGTTCGACAACTTTACGCAGTCCTCTGGTATTGTTGGTATTGATGCCATTAACAAATGCACAGGCATAGAATGCGCTCATCAGTTCGGCAGCTTTACCTTGCTCGGTAGCCCAGGGTATAAGGGAACAACAGAGCCTGACTGGCTCTCCTACTGGATCATAGATATTGCCAAAGGATACGCCGGCAACACGAGCCTCACGTCCAGTATCCCAAAAGATATAGGGACCTTTGATCGCTGTAGTCGGAACGCCCCTCATAACCATAGGCAGAACGGGTCGAAGCACCAGTTTGACGCCAGTTGCTTTACTTAGAGCGACCGTACGATCAAACACAATTGCACTGTAAGGGCTACGTAGGGTTGGGAAAAACTCCAGAGTCAGAGTGCCTTCGTCCCGCAGCGGGCCACTAGGTGTTTCAGGTCTGGGAGCTATTAAGGGTTGTCGGGGCTGCCTATCTGCATGCAGCTCAGCAAGACGAATTTCAAGATGATATAGCCGGTCAATACCCCAGTACCATTCGCCTGCATAATAAAACATGGCACCTGAATAATGTTTTAGCTGCGCCCGTCTCGCATTGCCTATGGCAATTTTTTCGGCAACTTTGTTCGATGCCAGCGAGCCATATTTTTTCTCCAGAGCCTGTAAAACTTTTTTATCATCGGACCATAGCGCCTGACCTACTTGAGCCGCACAGGCTATAAATTGATGGCTGTCCTGGGCAGACAGGATTGCGTTAGCCGTCTGTGATAGTTTTTGACTCGGAGGGTTCGACCGCTGTGCAAAAGTCAGGCCGTAATAGTCAGCAATTTGATGAGCGTCATAGCGCGATAACTTCATCAGCATATCGAGTTCTGGGGCGTTATCTCCCGGCGGCTCGCTGACTAAATAACAGCTGAGTTCGATATTGTAGCGGGCCACAAAAGCCTGCAAAATTTGTGCGGCCAGATGGCTGTAGGGATCATCGATGTAGTGGAAATATTCGACTCTGTGAGGCAAATTTTCCTTCACTCTTTTCTGCTCCTCCTTAATGCGTCGTTTTTCCGTACCAGAGAAGCTGACATAATTTTTTAGCATCTGCGATGCTATCCAGCGTTTGTAAGCTGGTGGGTCCATGGTAGATACACCACCCTGCTCTTTAAATTGTGCCATTTATGACAACTCCCTTATATTATTTTAAACAGGCTTGCCAGATTTATGCTTTAGTTTTGACTAACTCCCAGTGCTGGGTGAAGTGTTGCAATACCTCTTGCAACTGACTAACAAGATTATCTTGGCCAGTGCTATCTATAGCCTCAAGCATGACTTTAATACCAAGGCGTTTATCGTCAGTGATATTAATCATGAACTCCGTATCAGAAAATGCGGCTTTTAACGCTGTGAGGAAGGCGGCTTTTATTGCTCTTTTTCTGAGTTCTGGTTTATATATTTTACCCACAGCGGTCACAGGGAGAACATCACAGATAGTCACATCGACCGGCGCGGCCGCTCGCTCGCTAATATGATCACGGGCGAAAGCCTTTAATTCGTTCTCGCTGGCGGTGGCTCCCTCTACTAATTGCACAAAGGCTACCGGAACCTCTCCTGAGTGGGTGTCAGGGCGACCTACAGCAGCTGCCACTTCAACTGCAGGGTGAGCCGCGAGCGCGTCCTCGGTGACCAGAGGATCGATATTATGGCCGCCGCGAATGATCAAGTCCTTGGCGCGTCCCACCAGCCAGAGATAGCCCTCTTCATCCAATCGGCCCATATCGCCACTATTAAATAAATCATTTTCGGGCCATACAGCTAGGTTGGCCTCTTGTTGCTTATAGCCCGGGAACGTACTTATACCTGAGTGCAGAATCGCGCCTATTTCGTTAGTGTCGCAATCTTTAATGATATTGCCACTGTCATCAATATTGGCGATTCTAATTGTCTGATAGGGGATACGCATTCCCACTGACCCGATCTTGCGATCACCAAAGAAATAATGCGTCGTTGCCACGGCGATGGTCTCTGTCATGCCGTAGCCCTCCATAATGTCAGCGCCAGTGCGCTGGGCAAAATTTTCCAGCAAACTCACCGGCATAGGGGCCGCACCGCAGCCGCAATTGAGAAGGCTGGAGGTGTCAAAATTATCAATGGGTCTTTCCAGCAAAGTGGCATAAATTGTGGGTACAGCCGCAAAGAAGGTGATGCTGTATTGTTCAATCAGGCGCCAGAAATCTTCAATAAGCTGCGGATTGCGAAAGCCATTAGGGCCGGCAAGAATGACTTCGCCAGCACCCAGAATTGCATTCAAAGCTGTTACGAACGCTGCATTTACATGGAACAGGGGCAGGGTGCAGAGAATTTTGTCACAGTCTGAAAAACCATTACTGGTTTTTCCGCGCGGCCCTGTCAGCTGCATTTGGCAGACGTTAAGTACCTGCATTCGATGTGTGTGTTGCGCAAGTTTTGGTGCTCCTGTGGTGCCCCCAGTGTGGAAATATGAGGCTATTTCATCTCCGGTTATTGGCCGATCGAATATCAGTCGGTCAGCTGGTTGTTGCTCTGTCTCTTGAGTCCAGCTGAGACTGTCCTGGGCAACAGCTGCGCCAACCGTGATGATGGACTTCAGGCTTGGAACCGCATCTTTCGCCAACATGGCTTTGCGCCAAAGTTCTTCGCCTCCCGGCTCTGTTGGTGCCAAAGTCACAAGGATTCGAGCATTTGCCGATCTGGCGATGCTAGCGATATGCTCAACTTCTAAATAGGGATTGATGGGGGCAGCGATACCAGCTATTTGCGCTCCCCAAAGGCCAAATAGCAACTGTGGAACGTTGGGTAGCAAAAAAATAACTGATTGATCTGCTTGTAACCCTAAATTATTGAATACATTGGCTGCGCGATTAACTTCCTGTTGGTATTGGAGGTAGCTCCAGTGGATTGGATTATCGGATGCGCTGCCATTAGGTAAGTAGGTCAGCGCTACTTCATCGGGGAAGAATTCGCTAGTGAGCGCTAGTGCATCGCGAGGAGACTGGCAGGGAAATCGCTCGTCAGCCGGTATTTGCTCGATTTTTTCAATATCCTTGTTGTTGCGGAGGAATTCCGGATCACTTTTAAATCGACGTATAAAGTGTTCCCTCAGCTCAGTCCGGTTATTGGGCATTATTGATCCTTAATCCATATGTGAAAAGTAAACAGTATTCCGCTCAATGGCTGACAATACAGTGTCTGCGACACAGCATGAAACGCGAGCTCGAGTCACCAGTCTATAAAGATTTGAGTATCAAATGATAAGAGACTGTTATTCTCAGGTAGCTAGGCAGCCCGATTACTCATGGGCACAGGGACTATTTTGATAGAGGATTTGAGCGGTTGGCGCTAAATTTTATAGGGCCAGCTGGTCAATGGTGAAAGGTCGGTGTGCTAAGACCAAGGCTCAACAGTCAAGTGTATTGGCCTCGATAGTGACTTTAAGGCCTCGGCGATTTTATGTAACTGGAAAATATTTTTTCGACATCGTCA
>CAXAJC010000168.1:0-3499 GCA_963969005.1 uncultured Cellvibrionales bacterium
ATCACGTCCTTATCAGTCAGGTTGCGCCCCCATAGGGAAAGCTCCCAGTCGCCAGCATCATAGACTATATTGGCATTGACCAGCTCATAAGCTTGAGTTTCAGCACCATGACTGGATGACAGGAAGAACTCATCTTTACCATCAACGTCAACTGTAAGTACCAGGCTGTCTCTAAGCTGGACACTTACGCCGAGAGAGAATTGATAGGCTGGTGCATGGGCCTGTTCACGGCTGTCCAATGTGTCGGAGAGCGGAGTGTCATATTCAGTCTCCAGCAATCCAACTGAACCAAACAACGCCAGCGTATCCGACGCCAGATAGTTGAATTCCACTTCGACCCCATAGTTACTGCCCTCAGCAGAGTTGCCAAAATAATCGGTGAAACTTACAGCATTGGTGTCTTCTATAGGCTGAACTAAAGATTGCTTAATTTGAATATCGTCCCGCAGCTGATAGAACACTGCAACCTGCGCCTGCAGAGAACCATCCAACCAGAGCCCTTTAATACCGGTTTCAAAATTCCACATTTGCTCAGTATCAAACTCGCGGTCTGAGACTGCCAGATCAGGATCACTATTTACACCGCCGGCTTTATAACCGCGAGAAATCAGTCCGTACACCATATGGCCAGCATTGGTCTGATACTGCAGTGCAATGCGTCCACCCCACAGATCCTCATCCACATCATGAGCCACTAACTGACTGTCCGCATAATCTGCCTTGCGCTGTTCAAGGCGCAAACCGGTGATCAGGGTAAGCTCGGAGGACAACTGGCTGTCGAGCTGTCCATAAATTGCCAGATTTCTGGTATCGAAGTCACTGGTGAAATCGCTGTCCGCGAAAGTATATTGGCGCAGCAGTTGTTCATCCTGATCGCGCCAGTAAACACCCAGCACCCAATCAGTACTGCCGGAAAAAATTCGACCGCCATCCTTAGATACTAACCGCACATCGATACTGGTATTTTTGCTGTCACGAATGTAATTATCAACAGAGGAGTAGCCGTCAAAAACACAGACGAAATCCACACAGATATCAGGATATGTCCAGTCTTCGTCATAGCCATATTCAAGATTATTGTTGGCATAACTTAGGGTACTGGCCAGCTCAAAATTTTGACTGCCCTGCCAACTGCTCTTCAGAGCCACCGCTGTCGCCTCATGGCGATCATGGCCGGGGTTGTCAGATAAGGTGTGACGAGTATTATCCAGGGAGAAAGCGTCATAGCCATTGTCAGCATCGACATGAAATACAGTCAGCTTGAGGTTGGTATCTACATTGGCTTGCCAGTGAAGAATAGAGCGTATGCTTAACTCATCAATATTGTCCGTATCATCACGATTCAAAAAATCATTTTTAATATAACCATCGGCACTGTGTTTCTGTACCGCAAATCTATAGCCCAGCGTGTCACTGATTGCACCACCCAGTCCAGCGCTAATGGTCTGACTGTTGTGCTCTGCCAGAGATATCTCAAGATTACCCTCGGTCTGTTTGGATGGCTGAACCGATTGCAGATTAATCAGTCCTGCTAGGGCATTGGCACCATACAGTGTGCCTTGAGGCCCGCGCAATATTTCCACCTGCTGAATATCCATGGTTGTGGCAGCACCTGCAATACCCGTGAAATCAATCCCATCTACCAGAATCCCGACAGAGGGATTAAGAGGCTCAACAAACTGGCTGCGTTCACCAATACCGCGAATCTGAATAAAGCGACCCCGGGAAGCTCCACTGGAAAAATTAACATTGGGGGCAAGATTGAGTAGTTGCTCTAAATGCAGAGCCTGCCGCTGCGCAATAGAGTTGCGATCGAGGACCGTGATACTGGCAGCCGACTCAAATAATTTGGTATCGCGAAAATCTGCGCTGACGATTATCTCGTCAATCATTTGATCAGCAGTTGCAACAGATGTAAATGAAAAGCTGGCCAAGACATAGAATGTGGCCTGAAAAGTTTTGGTATTAAAGATATTCATAGAGTGAGCCTCAGTAACAATTAGTTAAGGAGACCCGGAGTCAAAACACGGGATGAAGGGCAAGTACAATTAGTCCTATTCCTACGCCGGCATAATCCGGATCAGGTTCAAAGGGTGCTTCTCAGGTCAACCAGACCGCCCCTTAGGAAACACTACGATGTTATCACTCGCCTGTTTACAGACGCAATAGGAACGAAGAAGTTTACAAAGATTTAGACCGTGCAGGCAAGAATTCGGCTAATTTGACACAGAGGTCGCCCTGACTCTTCCCGCAGCTTGGCAAATACCTGCTCGACGAGTTTTAGATCACGCTGGGAATTGGCACTAAATTTTTTCATCAAACCGTGATGGACCAGCGCATGACAGACATCTGTCGTCAGCAGAAAGGTATCCTTGCCCATGCTGCGCAACATCATAGGTCCAGAGTTGCCACCTAATCTGCTGCCCTGCTTCTTGAGCTCAAGCCACAGAGCGGTTATATGATCCTCCGGCCACTGCGCAATAAACTGACCAAAGCTACCATGGGTTCTCTGTCTGTCCAGCACATAGGATGCATTGTTGCGCACCGAAACAATTTTAGTAAAGTTGCGCACAATTCTGCGGTCCTGAGCCAGCTCCTCAAGTTTTTCATCACTGAAATAAGCCACCGCTATGGGGTTAAATTGCACAAATGCCTCTTCAAATCCCGGCCATTTATTGTCGATAACCCGCCACACAAAACCGGCGCGGAAAACGCATCTTGCCATCATGGACAAATAGCGATCATCTGGTTGTGCGCTCAGCTGTTCTAATGTTTTTGGTTGTGGCAGATAAGCTTCGAGCTCGTCCGCTCCTCCACGATTAGATGCGGCTAGATTGTAAAGTGCGTCGAATGAAGTCAATGGAAAAAAATCCTTTTTAAATTTTGTCTTATCTGGATTATAACGCTTAGATAGGAAAAACTAGAGTGCCCAGGAAAGTAATTGGCTTAAGTCATTGGTCTGAGAAATCTCTCGAATAAAATGCACAGCAATGGCAAATAATAATAGGCTGAAAATTTTATCCAGCCACCAGCTGTTGCGCTGAAATTTGCTCAAGGCGCCAGTCTGGGAAATAACCAATGCAACCAGAATATACCAAAGCGCGTCTACACCACCGGCAATAAGAGTCAACCCTAGTTTTTCCCAAGGCTCACTATCGACCCGCACAAACTGACTAAATAGGGCAGTAAAAAACAATAGTATTTTTGGATTTATCAGAGCGATCAAAAAGCCGTCCCGCACTGCAGCCACAAGAGATGCTCTGGCAGCCACCACAATATCAGCCTGTTTATCCAATGGCGCAAAGAGCAGCTTGGCCGCCATCAGCAGAAGAAAAAAACTACCAAAAATCTGAATGACGTCGAACAATGACGGGTTTTTATCTACAGCAAGCACCAAACCAAATGCGGTTGCAAAAGCAAATATACCAATACCGACACCATGAGCCAAGGCAGCACAAACACCTGCCAACCTACCCTGGGATAGAGAGTAATTGACAAT
>CAXAJC010000169.1:0-3464 GCA_963969005.1 uncultured Cellvibrionales bacterium
ACCCAGCCGAGTATTCTGTAGAAGCTGCGGCTGTCTCGCTGCAGTAGCTGCTGGTGAAATCTGTGGCCAATCAGGTGGCCCAGCGCGGCACAGGGCAGCAGTAATAATGCATTGAGCAGCTGAATATCGACGTCGGCAATCACAAAGGCTGTCAGCTTGATGCTGACCAGTATCCACCAAACCATAAACAAGGTGTTGCGAAACTCATGGGGCTTGATATGTCTGAGGGCGACGGCGATAACCAATGGTCCGCCAATCAATGAAGTGCCGCTGATATAAGCGGCTGCGGCAAGCAGTATCACATCTATTGTGCGACTGTTGCTATGCAGGGGCTTATCAAAAATATAGGTCAGGGCGTAGCCGGTGATTAAGGAAAATATAATAATATTCATTAAATCTGTGGGCAGCATTAACAGGCCAATTACCCCGGCCAGCTTGGGCACAATCATAATCAGCAAGGTGTAGCGTACAAAAGGCCAGTTTACCGTGGCGCTGGTGCTGTCGTCGGGATTCTTTTTGCGCTCGGACTGGATAATAGTCAGCCCGGCAAAAAACAGCAGGTGCAGGGAAATAATTGGCAGAAAAAACACCGGATCGTTATGAATCAGTAGCAGAAATGGCAGGGTAAATAATGCGCCGCCAAACCCCAGTCCGGAGCGCACAAAGCCACTCCAGACAAAAATCAGTCCGATTAGGGCGATCTGGGTCCAGGCCAGTTCGGTCATAAGCTGGCTCGGTTAATGGCTGCAGCCGCCGTCGCCATGAATATGGCCGTGGGAAATCTCTTTAGCTGTGGCTTTGCGAATGGCGACAATTTCTACATCAAAATGCAGGTTCTTGCCTGCCAGTGGGTGGTTCATATCCACATCCACATTAAATTTACCCACTTTGATAATGGTGCCAGGCTTGACCCCATTGTCGGTGTTGACATGGATATTCTTGCCTGCCACCAGCTTGCCTTCATGTTTAAGGTACTTGCTGGGAATGCGCTGGGTATTGTTGATATTGCGCAGGCCATAGCCTTCGGCGGGCATCACCATAAACGACAGTCTGTCGCCGACATTGGCTTTGCTAACCGCGCTTTCGAACCCGGAGATCATTTGGCGACGGCCATGGAGGTAAACCAGTGGTTTGTCATCGTCGTAGGTTGAATCAAGGAGTTCGTTATTGTCATCTTTAAGATTATAGTGAACACTGACAGCATGGTTCACAGCAACCTGAATGGCTTTATCATTCATATTCAGATCCAAAAAGTGGCGCCGGAAAGTTGGCGCACCTGAAACGAGCACTAGAAAAAACGCAATAGTACAGTAAATTAATTTGCAGGAACAAAAAATGTCATCCGATGATGAAACTGATACAGGCTCCGATGCTGAAGATATGTTCAGCGTATTAGTGGGCGATGATATTGAGCCACTGGGCAGCAAAGGGGCCAGTCATTTGGCCAAGCCCGTATCTGTAACTCCCGGTGTTTTACAGAGGCGCAAGGCGGCTCAACAGGAGCAGCGCAAGGAGGGCAACTTTCTTGACCCTGTTACTGTGATTGCGCAGGTTGATCCCTATGAGTATCTGGAGTTTTGTCGCCCCGGTGTTCAGCACGGGGTGTACAAGAATCTGCGCATGGGCAAATATGATATTCAATCGCGGCTGGATCTGCATCGTCATACGGTGGAGCAGGCCAGGGTGGCTCTGTGGAGCTTTGTTGAGGACTGCCAAAAGCATGGGGTGAGATGTGCGCTGGTAACCCATGGCAAGGGCGAGGGCAGGGAGCAACCGGCTCGACTCAAGAGTTGTGTCAATCACTGGCTGCGTCAGTTTGACCAGGTGCTGGCCTTTCACAGTGCCCAAAAACAGCATGGTGGTGCGGGTTCCACCTATATTTTGATTAAGAAAAACACCATGGCGCGACTTAGCACCAGCGAAAAACTGGCCCAGGCGCGCCGACCTAAATCCTGACGTTGATCCTCTGTATGGCCCAAGGCGTATACATCTCATAATTAGAATTGGGTGTTAGAGTTGGGTGTAAGAACCCGGGGGAATATTATCTTCACTGACAATATAACTGTGCTCGCCGAGGCGGCTATTATCTGGCAATTGATGCTTGAAGCACTGCCTGTGGTTCTGATGATTGCGCTGGCGAACTGGCTGGTGAGTCTCTATCTGGACAGAGTCAGCACGGCTAAGTACAGCTGGTCGATTATGCTGGCGGCGGCCACATTGATCTATGCGCAGTCACTAGGCTCCAATGGTCCGGTGGAAGTAGCGCTGGTGATTATGGTAGTGGTCTGGGCTTTGCGATTGGCTGTGTTTCTGCTAGTGCGGGACCGCAATCAGCCGGAGGATCGGCGCTATCGGATGATGCGCAAACGCTATTCGCCCAATTTCGGTTTTAAAAGTTTTTATCTGATCTTTATGTCTCAGGCTGTTCTGGCCTGGTTGCTTAGCTCCATCTTTGCCATTGTTCTGAAAACCGCTGCGGACTCCCAGATGCAATGGGGCATTTACCATTACGCTGGTGTGGCTCTGTGGACATTTGGTCTGTGCTTTGAGGGACTTGCCGATCGTCAGTTATACGCTTTTAACCGGCAAGTGATTAAGCAATCGCATACGTTGAGTACAGGGCTGTGGCGTTATTCGCGGCACCCTAACTATTTTGGTGAGTGCTGTGTTTGGTGGGCCTGGTTTATTTTTGCTATTCCCTCCGGCGATGCCGCTGTGCTGCTGGCACCATTGTTAATGACTGTGATGCTAGCAAGGGTAACTGGTATCAATCTGGTCGAGTTGGATATTGTTACACGTCGCCCGGACTATGCCTCTTATCAGAAGTCCACCAGTATACTAATTCCTATGCCGCCCCCTGAGCCGGTGAGTCGAGAAATATCATGATGCAGAAAACAATAATTACTTCCGCGTTAATCTGGGTCAGTGCCCTTAGTTATGCAGCGCCGCCCATGGCAACGGTCGACTATGTGGACCTTGAGCGTTTTATGGGTGACTGGTTTGTGATTGCCAATATTCCAACAGCCCTTGAGAAGGGAGCCCACAACCCACTGGAGTCCTATAAGCTGGATAAAAACGGCACCATAGCCACGACCTTTAGCTTTAATGACGGGTCGTTTGATGGGGAGAGGAAGGTGTATAACCCGAGGGGTTTTGTTAAGGATAAAGAGACCAATGCCCGCTGGGGCATGCAGTTTATCTGGCCGATCAAGGCGGACTATCGGGTGGTGTATCTGGATGAGGACTATCAGTACACGGTGATTGGTCGCAAAGCCCGGGACTATGTCTGGGTGATGGCGCGCAACTCAGAGATCAGTGATGAAAAGTATCAGGAGTTGATCGATTTTGTGGTGTCTTTGGGATATCCAGCGGAAAAGATAGAGAAGGCTCCACATCAATACGCTGAAGTGGCTCCTCCCCAGACTACAGACTAAAGAGTCATACTAAAGAGTCATACTAAAGAG
>CAXAJC010000170.1:0-3414 GCA_963969005.1 uncultured Cellvibrionales bacterium
GTGTATTCCTCGACTGTGTCAGGTTTTAGCTTTCGGGCAGTACCAGCGGGCCAGCGGCTGATACATCATATTTAACAACATCCATACCGATGATCTCGACGGTGCCGCAGAAGGTCAGAAATTCAACAATATGGGGCATGGCCAGATGGGCCATCAGTGCGGCTTCACTTTCCCATTGTTCAGAGATCCAGATTACATTGGCGTCATTCACATCCACGGCAATGGCGTAGCGCTCACAGCCCGGCTCTTGATGAGTGGGGGCGATAATCTTCTGTGCGGCTGCGACATAAGCAGCGACATCTTTGGGGGCCAGTTCAATTTTTGCGGAGATAGCTAACATAATTTAATCCCTGATATTTTTATTAATATTATTTTTGCCAAAGGCAGCTATTGCTGTGCTGAAATCTGGTCAAAGCCGAGATACATTAATGAGTAGGCGCCGAGCAAAAACTCTCGAGCCTCGTCTTCACGGCCTTCTTCGGCGAGAAATTCTGAGTTATAGGTCAGGCGGCAGCCGCCACCTTCAAGTTCCGTAAGCTGTCCCTTTGCTTCATAGTGCAGCAGCCCAGCTGGGCGATCGCCGATAATAGATAGAGTAATGATATAGTTTTCAAAATCCAGATTGTCGAGGCGCTCGGCTACAGGAGTGTCAAAGCCTGCGTTATACATATAGCGGACCATGCCTGGGCCGCTGCCCTCTATATCGACTCGCTCAATTTGCACCGGGCCATTTTCAGGCCACCAGGCTTCGATATTGCCAAAGTCAATCAACAGGCCCCAAATAATGTCTCTGGATGCGCCTATATCATGGTGGGACTGGAGTTTTACCATCTTGCTGTGCTCGCTATTTATTCTTCTTATCTGCGGCTACTAATGACTTGTTGATCCGCTAGCCATTTAAGCCAATATCACCTGATGCATGCATGGTTGTCAATGAGCGGTGGACAATGCGCCAGCCATCAGCGGTGCGTACTAGCTGGTCGTTGTATTCGCCCCAAACAGTAAAAATGTCTGCGGCGTAATCACCCAGACCTGCATGCATGGCGGACAGGTAACAGCTGGCTGTGGCCTTGTCGCCATCCACGTCAATACTGTAGTTGCCGAGCAGATGCTGGGTCACTGCACATTGAGTCAGCACACCGGTGACCAGTTCGGTAATAGCCTGGCGGCCTTCGCAGACACCTATGCCGATAAAGTCGGCTACTGCATCCTCTGTAAAGACCTGCTCCAGATCAGCCCATTGATGCTTGTCCAGTGCTGAGGCATATAGATTAAGCACCTGCTGGATTTCCAGGTGGTCGGCGAAATTCTGTGCTGTGGTAGTTGCCATTCGAGGCCTCCATTGTGCGAGGTTAGTGTCGCCAACCTGGGCAAAATCAGGCTGCGCTACAGTTGACCAGGGGTCGATATTTATTGTTTTAACAAGCCTTTTAACCGGGCTATTTGTACACATCATAGTACTTTGGCACCTGGAGATCGTCAATAAAAACCATCAAACATGTTTGTTATTTACCTATTGGGTTTGCTGAGGTAACATAAGTTGAAAAGGCGGCTCACAAACCGCTGTGAATACTAATAAAAAAACATGGATATAAGCATATGACTCAGATGAACACTCGTGTATTGCTCGCGCGCAGGCCAGCGGAGCACTTGGTAGCGGCGGACTTTGCTGTTGATACCCAGCCGGTAAGAAGTTTGCAGGGCAGTGAGTTCCTAATCAAAAATCTCTATCTGAGTCTGGATGCAGGTTTTCGTCAGTGGATGAATGAGGGCTCCGGGGATAACTACCTGGCGTCTATGCCTCTTGGTGAGCCGGTGCAGAGTATTGTCATGGGTACGGTGGTGGAGTCGCTCAATGACGAGTACCCCGTTGGCAGTACTGTGATGGGTCGAACTTCATGGGAGCAGTACAGTATTGCCGATGGTTCCGATTTGATGAGTATTCTTGAGCCGGATCCCGGCGTTGAGCTGCACGAGTATCTGTGCAGTCTGGGCCCCTCTGGCATGACCGCCTATTTTGGCATTATGGATATAGGTCAGCCTAAGCAGGGCGACCTGTTTGTAATCAATGCCGCAGCTGGCGGCATTGGCTGTATTGCCGGGCAGATTGCCAAGGCAGAAGGCTGCAGCACTGTGGGTATTGCCGGTGGGCAGGCCAAGTGCGAATGGCTGCAGGACGCTCTTGGCTACGATCAGGTGATTGACTATAAATCTGCTGAGCCCTTTGAGCAGCAGCTGCAAAAAGTGGCGCCTGAGGGTATGGATATTGTCTATGACAATGTGGGTGGGCCGATGCTCACTACCATGCTTGGTCAGTTGGCAGAAAATTCGCGCATTATTCTCTGTGGCGCCGTATCTCAATACGAGCGAGATGGCGGCCACGAGGCAGTGGGCAATATGTGGGAGCTGATTACCAAGCGCGCCAGAGCTGAGGGCTTTATGTTCTCGGATCATGTGGATCGTTATCCGGAAGCTATTGGTTATATTACCGGAATGCTTAAGTCTGGCTCATTGGTCAGTCCGGTTAACTGGTCTGAGGGTATTGAGTCTACAGGGCAGGCCTTTATTGATATGCTGGCAGGCAATAACCTCGGAAAGTGTTTGATTAAGCTGTAGTACCCAATGAGGAATTTCCCTGAATTGCTCTGTAATCTTCATAACCCTCTGCACTTGGTGTGGAGGGTTTTGTTGTAATGGAGATCGGGATTTACGCTACGCATACAAGGGGGGATAAAACATGCCTTTAGAACCAGTTACCGCCGCTATTTTGGCCCAGATCGCTGAATCTGGCGCTCCCGAGTATCACCAGTTGCCGGTCATTGAAAGTCGTGCCCTATACACCGAGGCGCAGTCGGTGCCGCCATCGATTGAAGTCTACAGTGTTGAAGATTTCGTGGTGCCTGGCCCGGCAGGGGATATTCCAGTGCGCCTCTATAGGCCCAACGATAAACCTGCGCCCCTGCATGTGCATTTCCATGGTGGTGGCTGGGTGATTGGTAATCTTGTTACCCATGATGCGGACTGTCGCGAGATTGTTGCAGCATCCGGATGCATGGTGTTGGCGGTAGATTATCGCCTGGCACCAGAACATCCATTTCCGGCGGCACCAGAGGACTGTTATGCGGTGAGTTGCTGGGCCGCTGCTAATAGTACTCAGCTGGGTGGCAGTCCTGGCCTAATCAGTATTGGCGGCGATTCTGCCGGCGGGAATCTGGCTGCTGTTGTGGCGTTGATGGCACGGGATCGCAATGGACCTGAATTCGCAATGCAGCTACTACTTTATCCGATTACTGAGCCCAGTATGGCCAGCGCTTCTTTTCGAGAGAATGCCGAGGGCTATCTGCTGACTAAAGCTATGATGGCTTGGTTTTGGGATCACTATTGTCCGGATATTGAGCAGCGTAAACACCCACT
>CAXAJC010000171.1:0-3399 GCA_963969005.1 uncultured Cellvibrionales bacterium
GAATAGTCTGCTCACCCATCAAATCAGATTTTACTTCGGCAATAAAGGAAGACTCCAGAACACCAGCTCTGTCACCACCGGTGGCAGAGGCATAGGCTTTAGCGATGGCCAGACCATTACCATTGGGATCATTTTCCGGATGCACGGCGATCAGTGTAGGAACACCAAAGCCGCGCTTGTACTCTTCGCGCACCTCTGTGCCCGGGCATTTGGGCGCAACCATAACCACAGTCAGGTCAGGTCGAATCTGCATGCCTTCTTCAACAATATTGAAGCCGTGGGAATAGGCCAGAGTAGCGCCTTGCTTCATTAGCGGCATAACTGCTGTTACCGCTGCTGTGTGCTGCTTGTCTGGAGTCAGGTTAAGTACCAGATCTGCTGCAGGAACCAGCTCTTCTGCGGTACCAACAGTAAAACCATTCTCTGAAGCCCAGAGGAAAGACTGGCGTTTCTCGGTAATGGCCTGCTCGCGCAGGGCATAGGAGATATTTAGGCCGGAGTCACGCATATTCAGGCCCTGATTCAGACCCTGTGCGCCGCAGCCAATAATAACGATATTCCAGTCTTTGATCAGATTGCAGCCATCGGTGAATTCGTCGCGATCCATAAAGCGGCATTTGCCGAGCTGGGTTAGCTTGTCGCGCAAGCTGAGAGTATTAAAGTAATTAGCCATTGTTATCTCCGGCCACCTGCTAAAGGTGGGTTGCTGTATTTGGTTTGGGCGGGCATTGTACGCTTTTATTGTTATTGCTTAAAACGATATATGCGCACCATAACATTGCATATTTTGCAATATTACTCTGTAACAGCTATGGTGCTGCTATGGATATTCGATCATTAGAGCTATTTAAACATCTCGCCAGCAGTCTGCACTTTGGCCGCACTGCTGCCGCCTGTCACATTAGTCCCTCAACGTTAAGCCGATCCATTCAGCGTCTTGAAGACCAGCTCGGCAGTCAATTATTGATTCGCGACAATCGCTCAGTACTATTGACTGCCGAGGGCAAAAAGTTGCTAACCTATGCCGATCAGCAGATTGAGAGTTTTGCCTCCCTCAAGCAGTCTTTGAATCAGTCGCAAACTGAGCTTTCAGGGTCTGTAAAACTTTACTGTTCGGTGACCGCCTCCTATTCCTATCTGCCGCCACTGTTGGAAAAGTTTCGCCTCGCCCATCCCAATATCGATATTAATCTGGATACAGGGGATGCCGCTGAGGGCATTGAGCAGATCAAAAGCCAAAAGGTAGATCTGGCGATTGCGGCGCGACCTGACGACTTGCCTTCGAGCATTCATTTCCAGACGATTGCCACTGTGCCATTGGCCATTACCGCCCCAGCTATAAATTGCGCTGTACAAAAGGCACTACAGGCAAAGGAGATTGACTGGGCCAATATGCCGATTATCTTGCCCGAGCATGGTGTTGCCAGAAAGCGTTTTGAACAATGGTTCAGGCTTAGGTATGGGGGGCGCCCCAATGTCTATGCTCAGGTTTCCGGGCAGGAGGCTCTGGTGAGTATGGTGGCTCTGGGCTGTGGTATTGGGCTTTCACCTATTGTGGTAGTGGACAATAGTCCGGTCAAAGATCGGGTGGAAATATTGCCTGATACCAGCATTCCTCCCTTTGACCTTGGACTCTGTTGTTTTAAGAAAAAACTGGATGATCCTATAGTGGCAGAGTTTATGGCGATGGCTACTCAACCATAGGCCCTTGTATAGCGATGATAGCTGTTTGTATACTGGGGTGAATCAACTAATAAATAACAGTATAAAAAGGGGAACTAAGATGAAAAATTTGATGATTGGTATTTTGGCAACTCTAGTCTTGGCTGGCTGTTCGACAGATAAAGGAACAGATGTGCCGCAGGCTGCAGTAGAGGAACAAGAGGTTCTGTTCAGCGTTGTCGGGCAGACTTTTTACAATGAGTTTATTCCTTGCACCGGTGGCGATGATTACAGCCGCGAGGCCGCTGAAGAGATGGTGGCCGAATGGCGTGCTGCCGGATTACCTGGGGATATTCTTGGTGCTTGGGGCTATGAGCCGGCCAGTGAAAATAACCAGTTCCCCAATGGTTGGTGGGAATTGCAGTGGACCACGAAAGAAGCTGCAGACGCAGGGTGGCAGCAATGGGCCGCCAGTGAGGCTGCTCAAGCCTGGTCGACTAAATATCAATCTGTAATGACTTGTGATGCAGCTAATAGAGTGTCTTGGGATTTCCATTTTGCCCGCGACCCCTACGGCTTTGGCGAGCTGAGTGAGTCAGGTGAGTTTTTTGCTGCCTATGCGCCATGCAATCTCAATGAAGGCAAGACCATGGCAGACGTCGATGGGGCGGTTGCCCAGTACAATGGCTGGCTCGATGGCCTGGATGCTTCAACAGTAGACTTCTATGCCTATGGTATTTATGCCAGTAATGCCGGCTCTGATGATTCCGTGGATCTATTTTTTGGCAACTTCCACTCAACCCCGGAAGCTATGCAGGCGGGCAATGAAGCCTGGATGGCCACGGGCGGTGATGCGAAGGCAGCCCTTGAAGCAGCTATGACCTGTAATAATCCAGAACTGCACAATGCCAAGTTGCTTTATGATCCCTCAAAACCTGACTTTTCCTAAGTCAGTTTTGACGGTTAATTAAATCAGGGCTGCGCAAGCAGCCCTTTTTTATACCCACAGCGCAAACAGATAGCAGGCAATCGTAGGCTTTGTATCGGACATAGTCTGTTATTATCTGTGAGCATCAAAATAGCAGGGCTAATTCCATCGACGATTTAATATTAAGCTGGCTCCATAACAATAAGCAGCATGCCTGGATGAGTATTCCATTGCTGGCATTTCTTGAAGCATGTCCGGGCATAGGCCTACTGGTATCTGGAGTTATTTTGCTAACGGTTTCGACTCTTCTCTATACCGAGCAACTGGTCAGCCTTGCCCAGATAATTCCTCTCGCCTTTGCTGGTGCCTGTCTGTCAGACCATATGGGATTCTATCTGGGACGCTGGTTTGGTCCTAAAATCCACCATACTGAATTTGCGCAAAAACGGGCAAGTGAATTCCAGCGCGCGGAGGCTTTTATCCTTAAGTATGGCGCATTGGCAGTTATCTTTGGCCGACTGATTCCTGCGGTGAGAAGTCTGGTGCCTATGCTGGTGGGTGTAAGTGGAACCCGGCCCCTACGATTTTCTATAAGTGATATCGTGGCTTGTGGCATTTGGTCTGCGGGACTTGGATTACTGGTGGTTGGCTTGGATACTGTTATTTCAGGGTAATTCCTAGAAGTCAGCAAAGAGCTCTCGTTGTTGGAGTGCAAAAAAATAAGGTATTTTCCATCTCGCACTACTACAAACCTCCCGGAAAATGCATCAGCGATTTGTACTAATCCCATTTTTAAACCTGACTCTTAA
>CAXAJC010000172.1:0-3378 GCA_963969005.1 uncultured Cellvibrionales bacterium
ATGGATGGGGTTGCCCGTCTTTGGTGTAGCAGTCGTGAATAATCTGCCCCGTTGTTTCATTGGCCCAAGGCACGGTGCGCTTGGTACTGGCATCCGGTTCCAGAAGCATATCTCCATCGATGGTATCCAATAACTCCCAGTAGTCGTAAGAATATTCACCGGTCACGGTCTGGGCCAGAATGCCCTCGGGCAACCTGCTGTCTTCTTTAAGAAATTTCTTGGCTGGAATAAACTTGCCGCGGGCATTGCCTGTCATGTCCGGCACCAGGCATTCCACTTCGGTTATCTTATTTTCTTTGAGCCAGTTTTCTATTTCCTGTTGCGACTGCATTGGGCACCTGTCTGCTATATTTTCGAATAATTATTCAATTAAAATTGAATTATCATTCGAAAATGTGCTAATGTCAATCTAATAAGTTCAAAAAGTGGATCCAATCATGCAGTCCTATTACAGCGCCAGTCGCAATAAATCCCTTGCCTTTCCGGCCCTTGAAGGTGAGGAGTCAGCGGATATCTGTGTTATCGGTGCAGGCTATACGGGCCTTTCCTCCGCCCTGCATCTAGCGGAAATGGGTTACAAAGTGGTTGTACTTGAGGCGGAAACTGTTGGATTTGGTGCCTCTGGACGCAATGGCGGCCATGTGGGCACTGGTCAGCGTAAAGATCAGTATTATCTCGAGCGCCATTTTGGCCATGAGATTGCCGCTGGTCTGTGGGATATGGGACTGGAGGCGGTGGATACTGTTAAGGGCCTGATTTCAAAACATGGTATTGAGTGCGATCTTAAGCAGGGTATTATGCATTTAGCCCACCGCGCCAAGTACAATTCCGAGTTTGAGGATGAAGTTGGCTTTCTGCAAGATCGTTATGACTTTCAGCAGATGGAATATATCCCGGGAGAGCGCCTGCCCGAGGTAATTGGCAGTGAGGCCTATCATAGCGCCCAGTGGGACAAGGCTGCACTGCACCTGCACCCTCTTAACTATGCTCTGGGATTGGCTGAGGCTGCGGTCAAAGCTGGCGTGACCATTTACGAGCAGTCACGGGTCGCTGGCTATTCCGACGCCCCTGTGCTGGTAAAAACTGCCAATGGTCAGGTAAAAGCAAAAGAAATTATTCTTGCCTGCAATGGCTATATTGAAAAACTGGAGCCAAAAATTAATGGCTTTATTATGCCAATCAATAACTTCGTGCTGGCCACAGAGCCATTGTCGGATGAGCTTGCTGAGCAGATTATTCCCAAGGATACAGCGATGCAGGACAGTCGGTTTGTTATCAATTACTGGAAGCTGTCCGGGGATAACCGGTTAATTTTTGGTGGTGGTGAAAATTATCGTCGTGGCTTCCCCGCGGATATTAAAAGCTTTGTGCGCAACTATATGCTGCAGATTTATCCACAGTTGGCGCAGACAAAAATCGATTATGGTTGGGGCGGGACCTTAGCTATTACCATGAATCGTCTGCCCCACTTTGGCCGCATCAATGATCATATCTGGCACCTACAAGGTTATTCGGGCCATGGTGTGCCCACTGCAACCTTTGCCGGCAAACTGGTGGCAGAGGCTATAAGCGGCAAGTTTGAGCGATTTGACTTGGTAGCAAATCTCCCGACCTCCAAGTTTCCCGGTGGCACATTACTGCGCTGGCCTGGCATGGTTGCCGGAATGCTCTACTTTGCCCTTAGGGACAGGTTCTGAATTATGACAAGTCTTCGTAAAACTACTCCGCGCACTCAGCCAGTACAGAAGCGCGCTCAGGAGCGCCGCAACCAGATCCTCGGGGTCACAGCAGATCTGCTTGAAGAGGTTGGCCAGGATGATCTGACGACTATTCTAGTGGCAAAGCGTGCTGGGGTATCGGTGGGCACGCTGTACCATTACTTTCCTAATAAATACGCAATTATGTATGCCCTTGCTGAGCAATGGGTGGGTGAGATGGATATTGCGTTACAGGAGCTGGAGGCAGAGGATATCGAGGCTCTAAGCCTTAAGACGTTTATTGAGCGCAGTATTGAGCGCATGCTGTTGGTCTATACCAACCAGCAGGGTCTTCTGCCGCTGGTGCAGGCAATGTATGGGGTTCCGGAGCTTAAAGAACTGGATTTGATTCATGATGAGCTGATTATCAATTCCATGGCGCGCATGTTTAAGCGTATGGATATTGCCAGCAAGAATGCCGAGCTGGCTCGCTTAGGTCGCTCCTATATGGAGATCAGCCATGCTCTGTTGTTGGTGGTGGTCCATCAGTCAAAGGCTGATGGTAGCAAAACATTGGCGGAGCTAAAATATCTGAGTCTTTGTTTGCTGGAGCGGGCTAAAAGCCAGTTTTAGGCATTGTTCCACATTAATTAATATAATGAAGATAAATTCCTAAAGTATTGATAAATAACAATTATCTTGCTTTTTCTCTCATGGTTACAAACTCCTCTGCAGCAGAGGGATGAATACCTACAGTGGCATCGAAATGAGCTTTGGTTGCCCCTGCCTTTAAGGCAATACCCATCCCCTGAATGATTTCAGCTGCATGCTCACCCACCATATGGCATCCCACAACAGCATCAGTTTGCGTATCCACCACCAGTTTCATGGTAATTCGGTCATTGCCACCGCCCAGAGTCTGCAGCATTGACTTAAAGTCTGATACATACACGGCTATATCCTCGTACTCTGCCCTCGCCTGCTCTTCGCTCAGCCCTACAGTGCCCAGCTCTGGCTGACAGAACACTGCTGTTGGAATATCGCTGTAATCAATGCTTGCACTGCCGTCGCCATACAGATGGTCGACCAGCACCATGGCTTCTTGAATCGCTACTGGGGTTAGCTGCACCCGATCAATAACATCCCCCAGTGCATAGATGCTGGGCTCGGCGGTGGCAAAAGACTCATCAACTTGAATTGAGCCATTGTTGCGCATAACCACATTAGTGGTTTCCAGCCCCAGTCCTGCTGTATTGGCCTGACGCCCTGTGGCGTATAGCACTAGTCCAGCGTCAAGGGTTGCGCCAGTATTCAATGCCACGGACAGTTGGTCGCCGGTTTTGCTGATCTGATTAATCTCGGTATTTAAATGGATTTTGACCCCTTTGGCGATCATACCTTGGGTGACCTTGTCGCTCATTTCGGCATCAAAGGACTTGAGTAGTTTAGGTCCGCGATAAACCAGGTCGGTCTCTACCCCGAGTCCATTTAAGATTCCGGCAAATTCAACCGCTATATAGCCACCGCCCACAACCACTGCCCTACTGGGCAGCTTATCGAGAAAAAACATCTCATTAGAACTTACGGCATGCTCACTGCCGGGAAATTCGGGGATATAGGGCCAGCCGCCGGTGGCTACTAAAATAGTGCGAGCCCGGTAGGTTTCACCATTAACAGCGAC
>CAXAJC010000173.1:0-3334 GCA_963969005.1 uncultured Cellvibrionales bacterium
CAGTCCCTCCGCTATGGCATACAGTGGCGCAGTGATGCCGGCCCACTGCTTTTTTAATATAGTTATAAGAGCGAAAATAAAGCCGACGATCGTGCCGCCAATGGCAATTGGCATCACCGTTGCTGGATTGCCACTCTCAAAAAACATGTTCCATGTCCATGAGGCTGACAAAACAACCAGTGCCAGTAAGATGCCTGTTTTATTGACTGTGCCTTCAAGGGTCATTGTCTCGGACGACATGACCTGAATACCAGCTGGTGAGGATTTGGCGGCGTTGCCAAAGGTCTCTGCATTTAAAGCAGGGTTACCTGAACGACCAAACATCTGTAACGCTCTATGATTTGACATATTTTAATCCCGTTGATGTGCCTTGAGAGGAATATTGCCGAGCCTGACCCAGACTTACTGACCTTCGGAGCGACAAATGATGGCAGAATAATAGCGCAACAGAGCGGCTAACCCAATGTTGACCCGCAAAATAATTTTGCAGACGGGTCTCCGCCATTAGCTGGGTCGTTTCGGGCAATACTTTTACCGCATTTTCAGGCGTGAAGTTAGGGTGCCATTAATCAGTATGCTCATTAGGGCTACTCGCCGTACATAGAGTGGAAAATACGCTCTTTAAATAGCCACTGGCCATCGACTTTGACTAACTGATCATCGTATTGGCCTCTGGGGCGAATCTCTACGCCCTCTGATGTGGTGCCCACTTCAGAGGCGTAGGACCTGACTTTGGCGGTATCGCCAGAAACGTTAATACCACCCACATTAAAAGCCATAAAGATAAAGGGAAACATAGACATGCCGGTCTGCCAGGCATTGATTATATTCTCTTTGCCGCTGACATTTTCCATGCCAGGTATCACAGGCAGCTTCCAGCTGGAATCCTCCGCCCAAGTTGAGGCCCAGAGTTCAGTATCGCGCTGATTGACTGCGTCAGCATAGATATCCAGCAGCTCGCGAATAGCGAGGCGGTCTTCAATTGGTCCGGAAAAAGGCATAGGGTGCTCCCTGTCGTTATTTTTATTTGGAGTAAATCACTATACCTTACAGGACTTTAAAAAAACAATCTCAGTTGATTTTTTATTATTAAACAGGTACCTTAAAACGTAAATATGAGTCTGGGTTTCAAGCTTACAGCCCTTTAATTAATTAGAATAACAATGGGAAAAACCATGTCAATCAACTACAAGCAATACTATCTCCACCAGCGACCAGTCGGCGCTACCACTGACAATGACGTTAAGGTTCGCAGCGTCGAGGTGGATGGCCTAACTGATGGACAGATACTGATTAAAAATGAGTATTTCTCACTGGACCCGGCTATTCGTGGCTGGATGAGTGATGAACCCAGCTATATGCCACCTATAGAGATTGGCGATGTGATTCGTAGCTCGACTGTGGGCACCGTGATTGAAAGTACTCACCCGGATTTTGCCTTGGGAGATGAGGTCTACGGCCTCAATGGCTGGGAAGAATACAGTCTGTCTGACGGCTATTTTATTACCAAGGTGCCAAAAGATAATCAGTTCCCGCTGCACTACTATTTAAGTGCATTTGGTGCTGTAGGCCTTACAGCCTACTTTGGTATTAAGGATGCGGCGCAGCTTAAACCAGGCGATACATTGCTGATGAGTGCTGCTGCCGGTGCGGTGGGTTCACTGGGTGGCCAGCTGGCAAAAAATATGGGTTGCCGTGTGGTGGGTCTGGCCGGTAGTGATGATAAATGTCAGTGGCTGATGGATGATCTCGGCTTTGACGCGGTAATCAATTACAAAACCGAGTCTGGTAATCTCAATGCTGCTATCGCCGCGGCTTGCCCGGAGGGCGTTGATGTTTACTTTGATAATGTGGGCGGTGAAATTCTCGACGCGGCCCTGCTGAATATCAATAGCAATGCACGTATCGTATTCTGTGGTTCTATCTCTACCTACAACGCCTCAGAGCCGGTTCCCGGCCCCTATAACTGGTGGCAGGTGTTGGCTAAAAGTGCCACGGTTCAAGGCTTCTTGATCAGCAATTACCTGGATCAGTTTGAAGCTGGTGCGGCTGCAATTGCCGAGTTACTCAGCGAAGATAAAATCCAATTTAAGTATGACATTGTCGATGGGTTTGATAATACATTGACAGCATTCCATAAGCTCTTTGATGGCAGTAACACGGGCAAATTAATGCTCAAGGTTTAAGTCTATGGCTGATCAGAAACTGCTGGGCAAACATGCCATAGTCACAGGTGGTGCCACTGGCATTGGCTATGGTATTGCTCAGCGATTTGTTGCCGAGGGCGCATCGGTCATTATTACCGATATTGATCAGCCCGGCGGCATAGCTGCAGCGGCAAAGCTTGGGCCAAATTGTGAGTTTGTGTATCAGGATGTCTCAGTCCCAGCCGATTGGGATCATATTTTTGCTACCGCAGGGGAGAGGTTTTCAGGTCTGGATATTATGGTCAATGTGGCTGGTGTCACATTGATGGGCACTGTTGAGGATATGGATGTCGAGACCTGGGATAAAACCATGGGTATCAATCTGCGCAGCTGTTTTCTCGGCTGTCAGGGGGCCATTAAGCTGATGAAAGATGATGGCGGTGGTTCCATTATCAATATGGCCTCGGTCTCTTCCTTTAAGGCCCAGCCCGAGTTGGTGGCCTACAATGCCTCCAAAGCCGGGGTAGATATGATGACCAAATCTGTGGCTTTGCACTGCGCGCGCAGTGGCTATGGCATCAATGTAAATTCAATAAATCCCGGGGTTATCCAGACTGATATGCTGAAAAAGGTTATCAGCCAGGTAGAGGATGGCGAAGCCCTGATGGATAGTTATAAAGCCATGCACCCGATTGGCCGTATTGGCGAGCCGGAAGATGTGGCCGCTATGGCAGTGTATCTGGCCAGTGAGGAGGCTTCATTTATTACTGGCTCTGCATTTACCGTAGATGGTGCTCTGGGTCTTAACTAATAAATATTAAGGGGGATAGGGCAATGGCAGAAACGTTGAGAGAGGGCGGTTGTCTCTGTGGCCAGGTGCGTTATAGGGTGCCGCAAACACCGGTGGAAACCGTGGTCTGTCATTGTAAAAACTGCCAGAAGCAGGCTGGTTCTGCCTTTTCGGTAGTGGCTTTTTATCCCCGGGACAGTCTGCAATTAACCGGTGAGTTACAGACCTATGAAGATGTGGGTACTAGCGGCCAAACGGTATTTCGCCGTTTCTGTGGCAACTGTGGCTCACCGGTGATTACGGATACTGAAAATGCGCCGGATATGGGTTTAATCTTTATTAAGGCCGGTACTCTGGATCAGGTGGATGATTTAAAACCTTCGGTGCATGTGTGGAC
>CAXAJC010000174.1:0-3294 GCA_963969005.1 uncultured Cellvibrionales bacterium
TCCTGCAGCACTGATACAGGGCTGGAAACTGAGTCAGCTTCCCTGTCCAACGTGATTGCCAGCCCCAATGATCAGCGCCAATACCGGCATATACAGCTGTCCAACAAGCTCGATGTATTGCTGATTTCTGACCCGGAAACGGATAAGTCTGCAGCCTCTTTGGATGTCTATGTGGGTAGCTACCAGAATCCCGCAGATAGAGAGGGGTTGGCCCACTTTCTTGAACATATGCTGTTTCTGGGTACCGAGCAGTATCCGGAGCCCGGGGAGTACCAGACGTTTATTGCCGAGCACGGTGGCAACCACAATGCAGGCACGGGGTTGGAGCACACCAATTACTTTTTCGATATAGATGCCCAGTACTTGGAGCAGGCTCTGGATCGCTTTGCACCATTTTTTCACAGTCCCAACTTTGATGCCAAATATGTAGATCGGGAGCGCAATGCAGTTGAGTCTGAGTACAGGTTAAAGATCAAAGATGACGGTCGTCGCCAATGGGATGTATTGCAAGAGCAGGTCGATGCCAGCCATCCAATGTCCAAGTTTACTGTGGGCAACCTTGAAACTTTGGCCGACTTCAAAGATCGACCCGTACGCAAAGAGTTGCTGGAATTTTATAAGCAGTATTACTCTGCCAATTTAATGAAGCTGGTGGTATTGGGCACCGAGAGCCTTGACCAACTAGAAGCTATGGTGGTGCCGAGATTCTCCGCTATCGCCAATTATGATAGCGAAGTAGAAATACATGGTAGCCAGCTGATCAGTGAAAAAAAGCTGCCATTGATAATAGAAGTGGAACCTCTTAAAGAACTTCGCGAAATTAGCATCAGTTTCCAACTTCCCAAGATGAAGCCCTATTGGACAATCAAGCCAGCTCAGTATCTTGCTGCGTTAATAGGGCACGAGGGGAGGGGCAGTCTTCTTCAGCTGCTAAAAGACAAAGGCTGGGCCGAGTCTCTCAGTGCTGGCGCTGGTCTGGAAGATCGCAGCTCCAGTCTGTTCTCTATTGATATAGGGTTGACGCCAGAGGGGTATAAGCAGCGGCAGCAGCTGACCAGGTTGGTATTTGCCTGGATTGACACTGTACGCAGCAATGGTATTGAGGCCTGGCGCTATGATGAGCGCGCCAGTTTGGCGGCGATGGCGTTCCGCTTCCAAGAGAAGCAAAACCCCATGGGCTATGTTTCGTCACTGGCCTCACTTATGCACCAGTACCCACCCGCCGATGTGCTTCGGGCCGGTTATGTAATGGAGTCCTATGATCAACAATTGATTGATGAAGTTGCTGGGCGACTGATCCCGGAGAACTGCTTTATTATGCTTACAGCCCCGGAAGTGACCACGGATCAGGTGTCCAAGCGCTATCAAGTGCCTTACAGGGTCACGGCTATTGATGCCGCAGAAGTTGAGCAATGGCTTAACCCTGAACCTGTAGCGACCCTTGCTCTATCGCCAAAAAACCCCTATATCCCGGCCAGCCTGGAACTGTTAGCTGGACCTGAAACGGATTTGCCAGCGCCATTATCTAATGCGCAGGGCCTAGTCTCATGGCATATGCCTGATAGCAGATTTGGTGTTCCTAAGGCGAGTATTATGGCCAGTCTGGGGACAGATAAAACCCAGACAATAGAGGGTTTGGCTATGGCTGAGTTATATCTGGATATTGTCCGTGATCAGTTAAATGCCAGCAGTTACCCGGCCACAGAGGCAGGATTGAATTTCGGCCTGGGTGCCAGTGCTCGGGGCCTAGCAGTCAATGTGGCTGGTTATTCTGACAGGCAGCCGGTACTGCTCAGAGATGTATTGGATGCATTGAAACAGCCAGACTGGAATCAGTCTAGATTTGATCAACTAAAACAAAAGCGTCTGCGCCAGTTGGCCAACTTTCAGCGTGAATACCCATTCCGTCAGGTGATTAGCGGGCTTTATTCTATGCTGACAGGTCGCTGGACGCCATTGCAGAAAGCCCCTGTGATTGAGGCTGTGACCATGGAGCAGGTGCAGAGATTTGCCAGCAGTCTACTGGCCAGTATGGAGCTCAAATTACTGATCAGTGGCAATCATAATCGACAGGTGGCTGAGGATATTCAGCGTATGTTTACGCAGAGCTTTACCCTTGAGCAGATTGATAACCCAGGTCGCATAGCCAAACTTAGCGCTGGTGCAGTGCAGGGGCAGGTGCCTGTGGATCATGAGGATGCTGTATCAATGCTTTATTTTCAGGCAGCAGATGACAGTTTGCAGCAACGGGCTGCAACTAGTCTGGTGGCAGAGATGCTGTCGGCGCCTTTCTACAACAGTCTGCGCACCGAGAAGCAGCTGGGTTATGTGGTTTCTGCCTTTGCCAGTCATCAGGGTCCGGTACCTGGTCTGATTATGCTGGTGCAATCCCCAGTAGCCGATGAGCAGCAACTGCGCGCTGAGTTTGAGGGCTTTATCATTGATTATGCTAAAACTGTGGCCGAGTTAAGCGCGGAGGATCTAAGTCGCTACCAGGATTCCCTGTTAAGTAGCCTGGAGGAGAAGCCAAAGAATCTGTCTGAGATGAATGGTCGCTTTATGGAGTCGCTGGCTCTGGGCTACAGAGATTTTGATTTTCGCGCTCAGATGGGTGCAGCCATACGACAAGTTGATGTAGCGACCCTGCAACGAGCTTATCAGGAACTGCTTGTAGATCAGCGCCGGGTAGTTTGGGTATCCACTACAAAACTAGGGCAGGTTAACAGTGCCGTTGATTTGCGGGAAAACAGCGCAATCTATAGCTATGATTTTTAAATTGTGCAAAAAAGGCGCATTTATGTAGTTAAACTAACTTATTAATATTTTGGTTTTTATTGTTATAAAACAATAGTTTAATAACATTTTATAATGTTTTTTATTTTTTGCGGCTAGTATTTGAATTGTTTTTATCAATTGAATTTGTAGCTAAACTACATTATCATGCTGCCCTTGAATTGAGGTGGTTTGTCGTTCTGGCCAGCGCGTTAGATGTGATCCGTCGCCTTACAATTAACTAACATTGATTGGTGCCACATGTCGCAGGATTTAGACCCAGCTGAAACCCAGGAATGGCTCGATGCCTTTGATTCAATTTGCCGTGCTCAGGGAGATGATCGCGCCACCTATATTTTGACTCAGCTGCAAGCCCATGCCACTGAAGAGGGTATCCAGTTACCCCAGTCTGTTACCACACCATTCCACAACACTATCCCTGCCAGTCGCGAAAAGACTATGCCCGGGGATCTGTTTATGGAGCGTCGTATACGCTCGCTGGTACGCTGGAATGCTCTGGCT
>CAXAJC010000175.1:0-3275 GCA_963969005.1 uncultured Cellvibrionales bacterium
GGATGACAGTGCCTGTGTGCAGAAGGCCAGTCGCTTTGCCGGGGTTGATGGCTCAGGCATGGTTGGCGCAGAGGATTGTCTGTATCTGGATATCCGCGCACCTGCGGATTTTGCCAACAAACAGTATCCGGTGATGTTCTGGATTCATGGTGGTGGAAACACCTCAGGCCTGAAAGATTATTATGACTTTAGCAAATTGGTTGCCAGCAAAGAGGTGGTAGTGGTGACTACCAACTATCGTCTTGGCGCGCTTGGCTGGTTTACCCACCCGGCGATTCAGGGACTGCAGGAGGGGTTGGATAAAACCAGCAACTTTGGCACTCTGGATATTATTCAGTCATTGAAATGGGTGCAGCAAAATATTCAACAGTTTGGCGGCGATGCCGGCAACGTCACTATCTTTGGTGAGTCCGCGGGTGGCCATAATGTCCTGGCACTGTTGGCATCACCATTAGCCAACGGTCTGTTTCATAAAGCCATTAGTCAGTCTGGTTATACCTTGGTCTCCACGGCTACAGATGCCTATAACCAGACTGGTGCCAATCCATTGGTCGAGCGGGGCAGCTGGCAGATTACTAATCAGCTGGTGCAGGGCTCACCATCCGACCACAGTGCTGAGGCCTTGCGCAGTAAGCTTAAAGCCGTCGATGCACGAGAGTTTATTGGCCTCTACTACACCGAGGGCGAGCGCTTTGACAGCATTCCCCTGTCCACGATCGATGGCATAGTGATTCCACAGCAGGGCATTCTCGGCGGTTTGGGGGATTCGCAATACGCTAAAAATATTCCAGTCATGGCTGGAGCAACAAAAGATGAAGTAGCCCTGTGGCTGGCGCTGCACCGCTACTTTATGGAAAGCAAATACCCATTGACCAAACTGCTGCCACCAAAAATATCCAGAAAGGACCCAGAGCTTTACGATCTCTGGGTGCGACTGCGTTCCCATGCCTGGAAGTTGAAAGGGGCGGACCAGGCCTTGGCGGCCATGGAGTCAGCGGGCTACCAGAATCTCTATGCATTTCAGTTTGACTGGGACCATCAGGCCAGTTCCTACTTTATTGACTTTCCCAATCTATTTGGCGCTGCCCATGGCACAGATATCGCCTTTATCACCGGCAACTATACCTACGGTCCTATTACTTCCTATATCTACCCAGAGGGTCCGGCGCGGGATCAGATGGAGGCGAGTATGATGTCGGCCTGGACCAACTTTGCCAAGACCGCAACACCGGACACCGGAACCGATGTAGTCTGGCAGCCATTTACCGCCGCCGCACCAGCCTACCTGCATCTTGATAAGGATGATTTGCTGCGCATGGACACAGAGACCGAAACCATAGAATCACTGCTCGATGGGCTGCTAAGCAATCAGGTGCCAACAGATTATCAGCGCTGTTACATTGCCTGGGAAACTTATACCAATGTTGGCGATGTGGATATTCAAGCTTACAGAGACTGGAACAATGGCCTGTGTCGCAATGTGGATATGCGTCTTGAGCAAAGAAGACTTGCCGACCAGCTTATTGCTGAGCATGGTTCGGTTGAGGTCTTGTAAGAGGCGGTGTAAGAAGGGGTGTAAGAGGTATCCAGCACTTTACTGGAATTTTAAAAATCAGGATAAACAATAATGCTAAAAAAACTATCCGCAGCAATGCAATTACCCGATGCCTGGTGGAGAAAATTACTGTTGCTGGGTCTGTCAGTATTTTTTATTAATGTGGGTGTCGACCATTTTGTTAATCCGGACTTTTATCTCAATATTATGCCTCCCTCACTGCCACTGCATCTGGAAGCGGTTTATATCAGTGGGGTATTTGAGATACTGGGCGGTGTCTGCATCCTGATCCCGGCCCTGCGCAGATTTACTGGCTGGGGCCTTGTGGCGCTGTTGGTGGCGGTATATCCGGCTAATATCTATATGGCTATTACGCCACAAGCCTTTCCCGACATCCCGGTGACACTGCTCTATGTGCGCCTGGCTTTTCAGTTTGTATTTTTCTACTGGGCTTACAGTATGACCAGAGATTCCTTTAACCCTGGTCGTCGAGATCTGCAGTTGGCTTAGTTGGGACTAGGTAGGGTGTCATTGAAAGAACCATAATGCAGCTTAGTCCCACCATGTACCTTAAAATGCCTAGCTAGTCTGCTGCGCTTTAGAATGGTTGCAGTGTTGCCATCAATAGGCACTGGCAGCTCAGCTTTAAACAGGAGCTGTCCATCCAGCTTAAAGCTATCCGGGCTCTGGGCAATGGTGCCCAGATAGCGAGCGAACTGGGCATAGTTTTCCCGCCGGGACTCAAGCTTGAGTTTAAAGCTGCGCACCGTTACCGAGTAAAACTGAATATTGTTGGTAAGAGTCTGCAGGGCCTTGTCTTCGATATTAAGGGGTTGTTTGCTAATCATTCTGCAGTCATTAAAACCAACCTTTTGCATCAGTAGTTCAAAGTCCCCCTCATAGAGTGCTCCACCCAGACGTTCCTCCAGCAGCACTTTATGCTGCTGCAAGTTAAGTGGCAGGCGACGATCGGCAAATACATCGGAGAGGTACAGTTCACCGCCGGGTTTAAGCACCCGGTATATCTCTTTAAATACAGCTTCTTTGTCTGGCGACAGGCTAATTACGCAGTTGGAGATAATAATATCGATACTGTTGTCGTTAATGCCGCAGCTGGTAAGGTTTTCGATATTGCCTTTTTTAAAATGCATATTGGGGTTGGCATAGCCAAATTTTTTGCAGTGCCAGTCAATATGGGTGCGGGCGATATCTAATGGTTTGTCGGTCATATCTATGCCGATAACCTCACCGGCTTCCCCTACCATCTGGCTCAATAGATACACATCGCGGCCAGTGCCACAGCCAAGATCAAGCACAGTGCAGCCCTCGGCAGCCAGAGGCAGCGGCGAGCCACAGCCATAAAAGCTGCCCTTAATCTGCGGATGAAGATTATCCAGCAATGGTGCCAGGTAGCTCGGCGGCGCCTTTGTTGAACACCAGGCACTGGTTTTTAAGTCAGCGCTGCTGTTGAGGGTATTGCCGTAATCGTCTTTCACTTGGTCGGTGATTTGCCGTTTTGGGGCCTGTAAGCCTTCTTCTCTCAATGTGCGTCCCTGTATTTTTTCGTCTTGTTATAGCAACTCCTGTGCTCTTTTAAGAGTAGTTCATAACTGGCTATTGCCTGGTTCTTAAGTCAGCGCTTCTGTTGAGGGTATTGCAGTAATAGTCTTTCAATTGGTCGGCTATTTGCCGTTTTGGGGCCTGCCTGTAAGCTTTCTTA
>CAXAJC010000176.1:0-3243 GCA_963969005.1 uncultured Cellvibrionales bacterium
GATTCATGGAGCAGCCACAATTCGCGAGATAAACAAGGCAACGGGTTGGGAGCTACCCAAAGATGGCCCTAAAACCCTTAATGGCCTGGCCCTTGAGCAACTGGAAAGTATTCCAGATGCCAATGTCAGCTTTATGATTAACGGTTATCGATTCGAGACGCAACAGATCAATGAGACTGTGATCAAACAGTTTGCGGTTATGCGCATAAAAAAGGAAAAAGTCGTGGCGGAATAGCCGACCCAGGCCTATGGGTTGGCCTTAGCGCCGCGCTCACCGCAGAGTATCAGCACATCCTGGCGCTGATCATTGTTCAGATAGCGCCAATCCTGAATCTCCTTCCTGGTCCGATAGCAACCTAAGCAGACATCCTCATCATTGAGTGTGCAGATTGATGTACAGGGTGATGTCACTGCCTGATCTGGCATTAGCGCGTTACCTCAACCAGCTCAGTCATCATCTTCTGCCCTTTCTCCACATAGTGGGCCGCGGAGCCGAGCAAAAACTGTCTAGTCTGCTCGTCATTCTCGCGCACCACTTTTCCCGGCGAACCCACTACCAAAGATCCATCTGGAATCACTGCACCGGCCTTAACCAAAGTATTGGCGCCGATAATACAGTCTGCACCCACTTTAGCGCCATCTAGAATCACTGCATTGATACCCACCAAAGTGCGATCACCTACCTCCAAGCAATGAATCATGGCATTGTGCCCCACAGTCACATCATTACCGATAATCAGGGGTTGACCCGGATCACAGTGGAGTACAGCGCCATCTTGAATATTACTGCGCTCACCCACTTCAATTAGATCGCAGTCACCGCGAATCACTGTGTTAAACCAAACACTGGAACCCTCTTTAAGAATTACTTTGCCCATCACATCCGCGCTGTCAGCGACAAATGCGGTCTCATGTATCTCTGGGCAATCTTCTCCAATTCGGTAAATCATCACTATCCTCGTTGTCTTAATTCATTAATGCGCTGGTCGCTGGGGTATTCAAGCTCGATGCCTGCATCCAATGTGGCATTAATCATATCGACTAATACTTTCAGGGTGAATCCCCAGATCTTGAACTCGTTATACGCAAGATAAGGGAATCTGAGCGCACCATGCTCATTTTTAATTTCAAAATACTGATACCGGTTTATATCCAGTAGCAGTCGTACAGGTAGATCAAATATAGCCGCAATTTCACTGGGGTCCGCCACTAATTGCAATGGACTTCCAACCAGGCCGACATAGGGTGTAACCAACAGATTACGCCGCTTGGGAGATGCCTCGGGCAGTGTTGCCAAAGGAGTTACCAGATGTGGTGCCAGACCGACCTCCTCGTGGGCCTCTCTAAGGGCTGTATCCAGCAAATGATTATCCACTGCATCCCACATGCCTCCGGGAAAGGCGACCTCACCCGCATGATTTTTGAGATGATTGGCGCGCTGAGTCAACACAACTTGAGGATCCATAGGGTCGCCATGCAAAACCACCAGTACAGCAGCAGTTAAACTGTGATCTGCGGGGTTGGGCGAGACTCTGGTAAGAGGGAATTTTTTTAATTGATTTATAATGGTTTCAAGCATTTGTGCATTATACTCAGCTCTTACAATTTTCTGAGCTTTTCATGAATTTTTGTTCTGACTGCGGCAATGCCGTTATAAAAAAAATACCTCAGGGGGACAACCGTGAACGATATGTTTGCGGCAGCTGTGGGTTAATCCACTACCAAAACCCAAAAGTGATTGCCGGGGTATTGCCCGTCTTTGGCGATCAGGTGCTGCTGTGCAAACGCTCAATCGAGCCCCGCCATGGTTTTTGGACTCTACCCGCAGGCTTTCTGGAGAATGGCGAGTCCTCACTCGAGGGCGCTCTGCGGGAATGCGAAGAGGAGGCCAACGCGACTGTAGTTAACCCTGAGCTATACGCCTTATTTGATATTCCGCAGATTAATCAGGTCTATGTTTTTTACCGCGCTGAGTTGATGGAACCCGTATTTGGGCCCAGTTCGGAGTCCTCTGAAGTGGCACTGTTTGGCGAACAGGATATCCCCTGGTCCGAACTGGCGTTCCCTGTGGTCGAACTGGCTCTGGATCATTTTCTCAAAGATCGGATAACAGGCCAATTTCCGGTCAAACGTGAACAGATACAACGCCCCTGGCGCAGCCGCCGCAGCCCCAGTATCTAGAAATACAGTTGCAGGGCAATGTAATAGCCATCAAAGGCGGCGTCAGACTGCAGCTCATCGAGGTCATCCAGATCAATCACCATAGATCTGTAACCCAACACAATGCCTGCATCCATAGTGGGCAAAATATCAAAGCTAGAACTTAGCTCAGCCGACCAGTCCACCAACTTGAATTCGTCCACATTTATCCAGTTTGCCGCCACATCCGCGTGCCAGCCAGTGCCGGGTAATCCCAGTCCTGCCTTGCCATAGAGTAATGGTACAGTGGCATCGAGAGCCATGCTCTGCTGCTGAGTTGCGCCGATCAAGCTGGCTTCACCATCAAACAGTCGCGCGGTAATGCCGAGATCCAGATCAACAACATTGTCCAGCACCTCATAGTAAAACGTCGCATCCGTATGACTCAGATCGAGACTAATATCTGCCTGTTCCGCAACCGCAAATGGGGTTCCATTAAGAGCAGTGCCAGCGCTGATCAACCCATTGCCGGACCAGTTTAGATCACTGTGCTGGAGGCGAATATTAGGTAAAAGTGGCACTGGGTGCTCGAGCGTAATATAGGCGAACTGGTTGGCTTCCTGGTCCAGATTAAGGGTTGAATTCAGGTCAATATCAGTGCGGCCAATGCTGCCCTCGGGCTCAACCTGCCAGGAGCCAGCACCAATGGAAAGACCAATAAAATCTGCAAACGCGGTGACTGGAGTTATAACTGGGGTTAGGAGTGTGACCAATGCCACAATCTTGTGGAGAGCTTTCATAGTTCGTCCCTGATTAGAAAATTGCTGGGGCAGCATAACTAACAGTTAGATATTAAAATGTGACTAACTTCCCTCAACCGGCACACGCTAGTTATTAGTCCATTTATTTCCAGCATAAAAAAACCCCGCGGTTTAAGCCGCGGGGTTAATAGCAGGAAAGCTGCTACTGCTTACAGAGCAGCGGCATTTTCCGAAAGGTACTCAGCGACACCAACAGTCGTATCTTTCATACCTTTGTCACCACGATTCCAGCCCGCAGGACATACTTCACCGTGCTCTTCGTGGAAACTCAATGCATCAACCA
>CAXAJC010000177.1:0-3232 GCA_963969005.1 uncultured Cellvibrionales bacterium
CTGTTTATCTGCACGCCCAACCATACTCATTTTGAGATTCTGCAAGTTGCCATTAAATCGGGCAAACCGATTTTTTTAGAAAAGCCTATGGCCACAGAGCTTGAAGATGCCGCCGCCACTGTAGCACTGAGCGATGCCTACCAGTCATTTATGCAGATTGGTCTGCAATATAGATACAAGGCGCAATATATAGAGGCTTTTCATGAGGCTAAATCCCGGGGCTCCCTGGGTGAGATTAAAACCATTGCGATAAGCGAATATCGCCCGCCCTTTTTGGATAAGGTAGGGCAGTGGAATAAATTTAATGCCAACAGCGGCGGCACATTGGTGGAGAAGTGCTGCCACTATTTTGATCTAATTAATCTAATGGCTGAGTCACAGCCTATATTGGTCTATGCCAGCGGGGGTCAGGGGGTTAATTTTACCGACTACAGCAAAGATGGTGTGCCATCGGATATTGCTGACCATGCCTTTGTGATTATCGACTATGCCAATGGGACCAAAGCCAACTTTACCCTAAATATGTTTTGCCCGGACTTTACCGAGGAGATGGTGGTAAGTGGCACTCTGGGTCGGTTGGTGGCTAGAGAAGTGTTTAACTTTCATCAGCAGCAAGGCTCCAAAGCCACTGTGACCATCGAGTCTGGCGAGCTGGGAGCATCCAGACAGACGGATGTAACCTATGGGGCGTTGATAGAGCAGAGTGGCCATCATGGCGCCACCTACTATGAGCATATTGCCTTTATGGATCAGCTTGAGGGCAAGCAAGTAGACGCGGCAACGCCATTGCAGGGTCTGTGGTCAATGATAGTGGCAAGTGCCGCGCAGGAATCTATGGCCAGCGGCCAGTCGGTTGATATTAGGCAGTTTATGCAGGCTAATGATTTAGCCGGGTTTCTCTAAAACGAATTTTACTTATCAAGGTTATTTATGAATCAGGTTATTAATGTCACTGGCTCGCGGATGCCCGCCGTGGGACTGGGGCTGTGGAAAATAGATCCGCAAGATGTCGCACAGGCTGTCTATCAGGCTATTGAGGCAGGCTACCGTCATCTGGATAGCGCCGCCGACTATGGTAACGAGAGGCAGGTCGGGGAGGGCATAGCCAGAGCCATTGCCGATGGTCTCTGTAGTCGGGAAGAACTGTGGGTGACCTCCAAGCTGTGGAATACCTATCATCGTCGAGAGTATGTCGAGGCGGCCTGTCGCAAGTCGCTGGATGATCTGGGTCTGGACTACTTTGATCTGTATCTAGTGCATTTTCCCATTGCTCTTAGCTATGTGGATTTTAATGACCGCTATCCACCGGAATGGTTGTTTGACCCCTCAGCAGAAAATCCCGGCATGCAACTGGATGCCGTGCCCTTAAGCGAAACCTGGGGTGGTATGGAACAGCTAGTGCAGAATGGTCTGGCCCGGCAAATTGGCGTGTGTAATTACAGTGCGAGCCTGCTCCATGATCTGATGAGCTATGCGCGCATTAAACCGGCTATGTTGCAAATAGAGTCCCACCCCTATTTGACTCAGGAAGCGCTGTTGCGTACCGCCCAGCAATATAACATTGCGGTCACAGCATTCTCGCCCCTGGGCGCTCTGTCCTATGTGTCTATTGATATGGCCAGTGCCAATGACTCTGTGTTAACTGAGCCTGCAGTTGTGGCCGCCGCTCAGCGCACTGGAGCCACAGCTGCTCAGGTGGTGTTGCGCTGGGGCATTCAGCGGGGCACTGCAGTGATTCCCAAGACCAGCAATCCCCAGCGACTGGTGGAGAATTTAACTCTATCCCAGTTTAGTTTGGATGATAATGAGATGGCGGCTATTTCTGCGCTCAATCAAAACCGCCGCTTTAATGACCCCGGTCATTTTTGCGAGGCGGCCTTTAATACTTTCCATTCAATTTACGATTAGATTCCTATGACGACTCAGACTAATCCACAACATATAGCAGTAGCCCATCAGCAGAATTATGGGGGTAGCCAGTTTCCTCTGGTCTATGGTGCACAGGCATGCCCCGAGGATCTCGGCGATTGGGTCAGGCGAAACAAAGATACTATCGAAGCCGAGTTGGCCCTCCATGGGGCAATTTTATTTCGCGGTTTTGGGGTTAATGATGATCAGGACTTTGATGCCTTTATTCGCGCCTTTGATTGGCCCAATTTTACCTATGCCGAGTCTCTATCCAATGCTGTCAGGCGCAATCGAACAGAGCTGGTTTTTACGGCCAATGAGGCACCGTCGACGGTATCAATTTTTCTTCACCATGAAATGGCACAGACTCCAGTCCATCCCTCCAAATTATTTTTCTTTTGTGAGCAAGCGGCAGAGTCCGGCGGTGCTACACCAATTTGTCGATCAGATATTCTTCTGCAAAAACTGACCGAGCAGGCGCCTGCGTTTGTCGCAGCCTGCGAAGCTAAAGGTGTACGCTACAGCCAGACCATGCCTGAACAGGATGATATGGCATCAGGGCAGGGTCGCAGTTGGCGCAGCACTCTAAGTGCTGAAACCCGGGCTGATGCCGAACAAAAACTCGACGGCCTTGGCTATAGTTGGGATTGGCAGCAAGATGATTCTGTCCGTGTAACTAGCCCACAGCTCTCTGCTGTAAGGGAGCTTGCAGATGGGCGGAAAGTTTTCTTTAATCAATTAATAGCCGCATTTCGCGGTTGGAAAGATGCCCATAATACAGCCAGTAAGTCAATTTGCTTTGGCGATGGTTCGGTTATTGACAGCAGCGATATGGCAGTGGCTATCGACTTGGCTGATGCACTGACTTTTGATATTCCCTGGCGCAGTGGTGATGTTGCATTGATCGATAATTACCTTACTATGCATGGGCGAAAACCATTTAAAGGACAGCGAAAAGTGCTGGCGTCTCTGGTTGGTTAATTGTGCCATTGTATTAAAAAATAGTTATTTAATGACTGTTGGATGTAGGGCTTTTGCTAAATAAATTGATCCTGTTATCTTTCTTGTTGGGGCTGCTGTCCTGTGGTGGTGGCTCTGGTAACAATGTATCCACCAATAATAATTCCGGTACTGCCAATATCCAGCCTGTTGCAGATGAAGAGCCGGTTATTAGCCGTTTTTCATTTTTAGCGGCTAACAATCCCGGCCTTGAATCTGATATTGAGTTGACCATTGATGGCCAGAATATTAGCGGCAGGGTTACCTCAAATAGTGCTGTGGATAGCCTTATTGCGACAGTTGAGCACAGAGGTTCTACTTTGTC
>CAXAJC010000178.1:0-3220 GCA_963969005.1 uncultured Cellvibrionales bacterium
CAATTGCCTGTGCAAACTCAATAAATCCTAGGCTCAGTTGCTCGACCAACTGATCAAACAATGTCTCGTCAATCACCGTGCAACTGGTGCCTGTGGCAACTAGCATAATGGAGTCATTAGTAGATGTGTCTCCATCAACTGTAATGCGATTAAAGGACTTGTTAGTAGCCAGTTTCAGGGCTCTGTGTAATAGCTCTGAATCCAGTGCTGCATCTGTGGCAACATACCCTAGCAAGGTTGCCATATTAGGCTTGATCATGCCTGAGCCCTTGGAGATGCCGGTAATAGTTACCTGCCCGTCGCCAACAGCATATTGCAGGCTGGCACCTTTGGGTCTGGTATCTGTGGTTAAAATGCCGGTGGCTGCGTCGCTCCAACCCTGCTCTGAGAGATTGGCCAGAGCACCGGGAATACCTGCCAGCAATCTGTCCATTGGCAATGGCTCACCAATTACACCGGTGGAAAATGGCAGTACCTGCTCGGCGTCGACGCCAGCTGCTGTAGCCAATACCTGACAACTTTGCAGGGCATCATTAAAGCCTTGCTCGCCTGTTCCAGCATTGGCATTGCCTGTATTGGTCAGCAAATAAACTGGGCTGGCGCTAGCCATATGTTGTTTGCACAATGTAACCGGCGCGGCACAGAAGTCATTCTGTGTAAATAGCCCGGCAACTGTGCTGCCCGCAGCAATTTCCATCACGACCAAATCCGCGCGCCCCGGGGTTTTAATACCGGCGCTGGTGGTCCCCAGCTTAAAGCCGGACACTGGATGCATGGTTGGAAACTGATCGCTGCCTGTTGCCATTACTTAATTCTTCCGTGACATTGTTTGTATTTTTTGCCTGATCCACAGGGACAGGGGTCATTGCGTCCGACCTTGGGTCCCGCGCGATGAATCGGCTGAGGCGCCGCTTGCGTTGGCTTTGGCTGATCTTCAATACCCTCGACCTGAGCATGCTGATACTCTCGATTGGACTGCTCGGCACGACGCTGTTGCTCCAAACGCTGCATATCTTCCTCAGCCCTTACTTCAATATGACTCAGGTAGCGAATGGTTTCATATTTAATATTGTCGAGCAATTCCTCAAACAGTGCAAATGACTCACGTTTGTATTCCTGTTTGGGGTTTTTCTGGGCATAGGCCCGCAGACCAATGCCCTGACGAAGTTGATCCATGCTGGCAAGGTGATCTTTCCACAAATTATCCAACACCTGCAACATCACCTGACGCTCAACTTCACGCATCTGCTCACCCACATGGGTGTATCGGTTATCGTAGGCTTCCTGCAGGCTCTGGGTAATTTTTGTTCGCAGGGCCTGTTCATCGAGACGGCTATCTTCGTCCAGCCAGCGCTGCACTGGCAATGGGTTAGTAAATTCTGTCCCTAGGGCTTTTTCCAGGGCTTCCACATCCCACTGCTCTTCGAGGCTCTGGGGTGGCAGATAATTGCTGATGAACTGGTCCACGACATCTTCCCTGATATTGGTGATTACCTCGGAGATATCATCGTCTTCCAACAGCTCTTTGCGCTGCTGATAGATCACCTGTCGCTGGTCGTTGGCGACATCATCGTATTCCAGCAGATGTTTACGGATATCGAAGTTTCGTCCTTCAACCTTGCGCTGGGCTTTTACAATAGCATTGGTCACCATGCTGTGTTCAATGGCCTCGCCTTTCTCCATGCCCAGTTTGCGCATCATGTTTTTCACACCATCTGAGGCAAACAAGCGCATTAAAGGATCCTCTAATGACAGGTAGAAGCGGGACACCCCGGGATCACCCTGACGACCAGAGCGACCGCGCAACTGATTGTCGATGCGTCGTGACTCATGGCGCTCAGTAGCAACAATATGTAGCCCACCGGCTTCCAGAACCTTGGCCTGGCGCTTCTCCCAGGCTTCTCTGGTTTCTGCGATAATTTTGTCGTGGGTTTTGCCTTTGGCTTTCAATGCTTTAATTTCAGCATCCAGATTGCCGCCCAATACAATATCTGTGCCGCGACCAGCCATATTGGTAGCAATGGTCACTGCACCGGGTCGCCCGGCGTTGACAATAATATTGGCTTCCAGCTCATGCTGTTTTGCATTGAGCACATTATGTTCAACCTTGGCCTTCTTGAGCATACCCGAGAGCAACTCAGAGGTTTCAACAGAGGCGGTACCTACTAATACCGGGGCACCGCTGGCAACGATTTCTTTAATATCTTCAATCACCGCGTCAAACTTTTCTTCCTGACTGAGGAAGATCAGATCGTTGAGATCAACCCTCTTGACCTCAACATTGGTCGGTATCACCACCACTTGCAGGCCATAGATCTGGTGTAACTCATAGGCCTCTGTATCCGCTGTACCTGTCATACCAGACAGTTTGCTGTATAAGCGGAAGTAATTTTGGAATGTGGTCGAGGCCAATGTCTGACTCTCTTGCTGAATCTCCAGACCCTCTTTGGCTTCAATAGCCTGATGCAGGCCTTCGGACAGGCGCCGACCAGGCATGGTGCGGCCGGTGTGTTCATCAATAAGCACTGCCTGGCCCTGCTGAATAATATATTCAACATCTTTGTGGAACAGATACTGGGCGCGCAGGGCCGAATGCACATGGTGCAACAGACCGAGATTGGTCGCCTGATAGAGGCTTTGGTTCTCTTCCAGCAAACCCTCTCTGACCAGAACAGCTTCTACTTTGCTGTGACCCTCTTCGGTCAACTCAACACCGCGGCTCTTTTCATCGACAATAAAGTCCCCCGCTGGTTCTTCCTCGCTGTCACCCTCTATCTCTATCTGGGGCTGCAACTGCAGTGCCAGAGCGTTAACCGTTTTGTACAGTTCAGAGCTGTCCTGGGCGGCACCCGAAATAATCAGTGGCGTTCTGGCTTCATCAATAAGAATCGAATCCACTTCATCAATAATTGCAAAAGCCAAACCGCGCTGGGATTTATCTTCCAGACGCAGGGCCATATTGTCGCGCAGATAATCAAAGCCGAATTCATTGTTGGTGCCATAGGTAATATCGGCGGCATAAGCTTGCTGTCTGGAACAGGGCTGCAATTCGCCTTGGTCATCCGGGCCCAAGATAAAAGAATTGGCCTGATCGGCACCCTGATAGGACTGAATAACACCAATGGATAGACCCAGGGCCTGATACAACGGTGCCATCCATTGGGCATCTCGTTTAGCCAGGTAATCGTTCACTGTAATCACGTGCACACCAGTGCCTGGC
>CAXAJC010000179.1:0-3198 GCA_963969005.1 uncultured Cellvibrionales bacterium
TCTCAGCAGTATCTGCTGGTGGGGCTGATTATTCTTATGGCAGTGTTTTCCAGCACAGATATTACTTATGTCAAAATCCTTAGCCTGAGCTCCAGTCTGTTATTTTTGTTGCTGATACTGGTGATGTTTAGTACCTCCGGTGCTTCTATTGAAGAGTATCTGGCATCCATAGCCAATATTGGCGGTTACTTTGGCAATATCCATCGATTTGTTAGCCCCATCAGTGACTACCATGGCTGGTATCTTTTCTGGTGGTTTGCGTGGAGCATTATGATTGGTCAGTTTGTGGCCAGATTTGTTAGTGGGCTAAAAACCTGGCAGCTGTTGCTGGCGTTACTGATGATTCCATCGGTAGCCATCGCCCTGTGGTTTTCGGTGCTGTATTACTATTTCTCCAATGATATTGCGGTGACTGGCATACTGCAGGGCGCCATGGTGGTGCTGGGTATTATTTTTGTGGTTAATTCTCTGGATTCATTGATAAGACTGTATACAGACAATCTGGGTATGGGTGTTAATCGGCTGGGGCGTAATAAATATATTGTTGGTAACTGGTTATTGATTGTCATATTGGTGCTGTTATATCAGCTGACACCCCTTAAAATTGAATGGGTAGGGCTATTGGTCATAGCTTTATATACGGCGATCTATGTGCTGCTTTATCGGCGTAGAAGCGAGCTTAGTGAAAGTGTGAAGTTGTAGAAAAAGGGTTTGGGAATAATGCAGGAAAAAAATAGCTACGATTATATTGTCGTTGGCGCCGGCTCCGCTGGTGCCATTGTGGCTTCGCGATTGAGTGAAGATACAGACTGCTCTGTACTATTACTTGAGTACGGCGGCTCCGATGCCAGCGTGTTTATCCGCATGCCCTCGGCTCTGGGTATTCCTATGAACACCACAAAATATAACTGGGGCTTTGAGTCTGCTCCGGAGCCTTTTTTAAATAATCGCGCCATGAATTGTCCCCGGGGCAAAGTGATGGGCGGTACTTCTTCTATAAACGGCATGGTCTATGTGCGCGGCAATGCTATGGACTATGACGAATGGGAGTCGGTTGGTGCAGAGGGCTGGAATTATCAAAACTGCCTGCCGTACTTTAAAAAACTGGAGACTCATCATTGCCGGACCAGTGAATACACTGGTACTGATGGGCCTGTGGCAATCAGCGGCGGCAATAATATGGCCAACCCTCTGTATCGTGCCTTTATCGATGCTGGTGTTGAAGCCGGGTATGCAGAGACTGACGACTACAATGGCTACCGCCAGGAGGGCTTTGGCCAGAAGTTTATGAATGTGGATGCTGGTGTGCGAGCATCCACCAGTCATGCCTATCTGAGGTCTGCCAGAAGGCGGGCTAATCTGACTGTGCTCAAGCGTGCTCTGGTTACTGGCATTACCTTTGAAGGCAAGACCGCGACCGGCATTAAATGCCAGATAAAAGGGCGCACAAAAACCTTTGCGGCAACGCGCGAGGTCATTCTCTGCGCCGGTGCCATCGGTTCGCCTCAGCTATTGCAGGTGTCCGGGGTGGGACCAAAAACGGTGCTTAACAAAGCCGGTATTGAGATGGTGCATGAACTGCCGGGGGTGGGTGAGAATCTACAGGACCATCTGGAATTTAATTTTCAATATAACTGCAAACAGCCAATCAGCTTAAATGGCAGTCTGGGCCTGTTTAGCAAAGCATTGATTGGTCTGCGCTGGTTATTATTTAAAACCGGGTTAGGGCGCAGCAATCATTTTGAATCCTGTGCTTTTATTCGTTCCAGAGCTGGGGTCAAGTGGCCGGATATCCAGTATCACTTTTTGCCCGGGGCAGTGACCTATGACGGCTCTGTGGCTTTTAAAGGCCATGGCTTTCAGGTGCATGTTGGCCACAATAAACCCACCAGCCGCGGCCATGTGCATGCGCTGTCCGGAGATATTAAACAGCATCCGGAGATACTGTTTAACTATCTGCAGACGGAGCATGACCGACAGGGCTTCCGCGACTGTGTGCATCTGACCAGAGAGATTATGCGTCAGCCTGCTATGGATGCCTTTCGTGGCGACGTCATTCAGCCTGCCCCGCAAGTGCAGACGGATGAACAGATTGATGCCTTTGTCCGCGAGTCTGTGGACAGCGCCTACCACCCCGCGGGCACCTGCAAAATAGGTGCGGACAAAATGGCCGTGGTAGATAAGGATCTGCGTGTCCATGGTATTGCCAATCTGCGGGTGATTGATTCATCGGTATTTCCAACGGTGCCCAATGGCAACCTGAATGCGCCAACCATGATGCTGGCGGAACGGGGGGCGGATCTGATTAAAGGCTGTGATATAAAGCCGTCCTCTAGAGCTGACAGCTATACTGATAAGCAATGGCAAGAGCGGCAAAAAGAAGGCACGCCTTTAAGGCTTGTCTAGGACCAACAACAATAACTAATACAGAGCAATTTCAAAGGGGCAGCATATGAAACCAGTTTGTTTAATTGTAGGAGCCGGAGCAGGTATTGGCGGCAACGTGGGTAAGCGTTTTGCTGCAGAGGGTTTTCATTCTGTTCTATGCCGCCGCAGTGATCAGCAGGGCCTAGACCAGCTGGTAGAAGATATCAGAGCAGATGGCAATGATGCATCAGGGTTTTTACTCAATGTAGTAGAACCTGATGCCATTGAAAATATGGTGGCTCTGGTAGAAAAGGATATTGGCCCCATTGAGGTGGTAGTCTACAACCTTGGCGCCCAGATCGGTGACCGGGCATTGGCTGACACCTCCTACAAAGCCTTTGAGATGGGCTGGCGCATTGGGACTCTGGGTTTATTCCGCGTTGCTTCATGTCTGTGTCCATTAATGGAAAAGCGCGGCACTGGCACCCTACTGGTGACATCTGCCACTGCTGCGGTGCGGGGCAATGCGGGCCAGCACTCCCATGGAGCAGCAATGGGCGGTCGGCGTATGCTGTGTCAGTCCCTCAATGCCGAGTTTGGTCCCAAGGGCATTCATGTGGCTCATATTCTGATTGATGGCGCGGTCGACGCCCCCGACACTCTGGGTAAGATGCTTGGTGCGGAACAGTTTCAGGCCCTGCGTGAAACTCGAGGTATGGAACATGATGGCCTGATGTTACCGGCCAGAATTGCCGATACCTATTTGCATCTGGCCCAGCAGCATAGATCTACCTGGACCCATGAGATGGATCTGCGTTCGTTTGGTGATTT
>CAXAJC010000180.1:0-3195 GCA_963969005.1 uncultured Cellvibrionales bacterium
GTTCCCTGAGCCACCACGGCAAAGGGTTTATCGGCGGGGCAACCGCGCTGTAGAAGCTGGCTGGTAATCTCTTCAAGATTTGAAAGCCCCATATAGAACACTACGGTGCTGTCTTTTTGTAGAGCCAAGTCCCAGTTTATATACATCTGTCCGTTCTGCCGATGCCCAGTAATAAAGGTCACGGCATGGGCGTGATCTCGGTGAGTGAGGGGTATTTGTGTGGCGGCAGCGCAACCAATGGCTGCGGTAATGCCTGGTACCACGGAACATTGCACGCCCTGCTTATTTAGGTGATCTACCTCCTCACCCCCACGGCCAAAGATAAAATTATCGCCGCCTTTCAGGCGCACAACATTTTTACCGCAGCGGGCCAGCACGGCGAGCAGTTCGCAAATCTGCTCCTGGGGCAAGCTGTGCTGATCTTTTTTCTTACCCACATAAATCAAATCGCAACGCTCCCTGGCATAGTCCAACAGTTCCGGATTAGCTAGACGATCGTAAACAATCGCATCGGCCTGTTGCAGCAAACGCATGGCTTTTACCGTAATTAACTCAGCGTCTCCGGGGCCTGCGCCCACAAGATGAACCTGACCAAATAGGGCCTTATCTACGGGCTTGAGAGTTGCGGCATCAGGATTAGTGTTTTTTACCAGCGTCAGAATATTGTTGTTCATCAGGTTTCCATGGTTGGGTTAGGCTCGTCTAAGCCAGGCTAAGCGTTTGAGTGATCAGGTTATTAAGCTCCGGAAGACAGGAGCCGCAGTTGGTGCCGCACTGCAGTTGCTGGCCCAGCTCTTGAGCTGAACAGGCACCCCCTTCAATAGCATCGGTAATGGTTTTCTCGCTGACTTTAAAACAAGAACAGATTAGCTTGCCTTGATCCGGTTCCGCGCTGCTGGCAATCAATGACCAGTAGTTGCCATCGATCTGTTCGACAAATAGTCTCTGTAGCCAGGCTCTGCCGGGTAGCTGTTTTTTGTCGGCATGGGTAAAAATAGCCATTTCAATCTGTTGATCGCTGTAGCAAATAAAGCGCTGGTCACTGACTGATTCATCAGCATAGTGCTCATAGGCTTGCGCCGGGCCCTGCTCAATTAAACGTTTCAGGGCAATAAAATCCTGCCAGTTAAAATGCTCCGTCACAGCCACCTGATAGAGATAACCCTGATTATTCTCTAACGGTGACAAACTCCAGTTAATAAATGACTCACAACTGAGCTTGGTGCGACTGACCAAGACTGCCCAGCAGGGGACATTGATTCGGGCGATAGTAGCTGGGGTAAATTTAAATTCTGGCTGTCCGGAGATGGCATCAATAATCGGTGCCACCAGACTATCAACACGGGCACTTTTAGCAAATTGGTTATTCCAGTGAATCGGGATAAATAGCTGGTTGGGTTTTAAGCCTGTATCTATAACAATACACAACTCTATATCACCCTGGGCGGTTGTGACTTTGGCGAGATCATGCTCTGTAAGCTGATAGGCCCGTGCAGTATCTGGATGAATAGCGACAAAAGGCTGTTCAATATGGTCCAGCAATCTAGGGGCGCGGCCGGTGCGGGTCATGGTATGCCACTGATCACGGATACGGCCGCTATTCAAGGCCAGAGGGAACTTTTCGCTAAGGCTTTGTCTGGGTAACTCAGCTGCACTGCTAATAAACTGCGCCTTGCCGGTGGCGGTTGGAAACTGCCCATCCATAAACAGTCGCTTGGTGCCGGAGGGACTGGCTGCTGTGACCGGCCATTGAATCGGTTCTAACTTATCGTATTGCGAGTGGGAAATTTTACTCAGCGCGCCTATATTAAATAGTCTGTTACCAGTATTTTTAAACGCTGAGAGCGCCGCATGCTCAACAAAAATATCTCTTGGGCTGTTGTAAGCAAAGCCCTCTTGGTAACCCATAGCCTGCGCCACCTGAGCCATAATCCACCAGTCATGACGAGCCTCTCCCAAAGGTTCTATCAGGGCCCGCTGGCGGGAAATACACCGCTCGGAATTAGTCACCGTACCCTCTTTTTCACCCCAGCCTGTAGCCGGTAATAAAATATCCGCTGTCGCTGTGGTATCTGTTTGAGCAATGCAATCAGAGACAATAACCGTGTCGCAACGCTCCAGTGCAGCCTTAACGTAGTCGGCATTAGGCATGCTCACCACCGGATTGGTGCCCATAATCCAAATGGCTTTTATACGACCATCGGCGACAGCATCAAATAGATCAACGGCTTTTAATCCGGGCTCAGAACTGACGCTATCGGAACCCCAAAACTCTGCCACTGTGGCAATATTCTCCGGGCTGTAATCCATATGGGCGGCCAGCATATTGGCCAGACCACCCACCTCGCGGCCACCCATGGCATTGGGCTGACCGGTAATTGAGAAAGGTCCGGCGCCGACCTTACCCAGTTTTCCCGTGGCCAAATGGCAGTTGATAATGGCATTGCATTTGTTGGTGCCTGTGGCGGACTGGTTAATGCCCTGAGAGTAAAAAGTAATGGCCTTGTCAGTCTCGGCAAACCATTGGTAAAAGGTATTGAGCTGATCACTGTTAAGGCCGGCCTGTACTGCGACATTATCAAGGGTTGCAGTGCTTGCATTGGCTATAGCTTCCCCAAAGCCCTGGGTATGCTTATCAATATATTGGCTGTCAGTAAATCCATTACTGGCAAGATAATGTAACAAACCAGTAAAGATAAACTGATCGGACCCCGGGGCAATGGCGAGATGAAGGTCGGCCAGATCACAGGTCGCAGTGCGTCGCGGGTCGATAACAACAATTTTTAAGTTGGGGTTGGCAGCTTTGGCCTCTGCCATACGCCGATAGAGAACTGGGTGAGTCCAGGCGGCATTGGAGCCGGTTAATATCAGCAGATCAGATTGTTCCAGATCTTCATAGTTACAGGGCACCGCATCAGTGCCAAAGGCGCGCTTGTAACCAGCCACCGCAGATGACATACAGAGTCTTGAATTGGTATCCACATGGCCTGTACCAATAAACCCCTTGGCCAGTTTATTGGCCACATAATAGTCTTCGGTCAGTAGTTGGCCAGAGAGATAGAACGCAATGGCACCGGGACCATGCTGGTCGCGAACTTGAGTCAGTCGGTCGGCAACAGTTTGTATTGCCGTTGGCCAATCTGTTTGCTGCCCTGCCAGTCTGGGATATAAAAGCCGCCCGGCATCACCATTGGT
>CAXAJC010000181.1:0-3168 GCA_963969005.1 uncultured Cellvibrionales bacterium
GTGGTTTTCTCGGTATTTGCACACACTACTCAAAGAGCAATGGAGTCACTTACTACCGACTGAGCTTTATTGCGGAGGCAACAAATTTCAACACTGGTTATTTAATAGATTCTGATATTGATTGCGCCCTGTGGATGTCATACGAAGAAATTAAGGCGGAAAAACATCGATTGCGCAGTGAGATGGTATTGGGTTGTATTGAAGATTATCGCGCCGGGCGCATTTTTCCTTTGGAAATATTTCGCAACGAATTATAGTAGCCCCCAGTTTTAGTAGCTTGCTAGCAGAGAATTTATGAGCGCAGCGGAAAAAGTTATTGTCGGCATGTCCGGCGGCGTCGATTCATCGGTGGCCGCGCTTTTGCTGATCCAGCAGGGTTATCAGGTCGAAGGCCTGTTTATGAAGAACTGGGATGAAGATGATGGCTCGGAATACTGCACTGCTAAAGCCGACCTTGCCGATGCCCAGCAGGTATGTGACCGGCTTAATATTGTCCTGCACATGGCCAACTTTGCCGCAGATTACTGGGACAATGTATTTGAGTACTTTCTCGCAGAGTACCGCGCCGGACGCACACCAAATCCGGATATCCTCTGCAACCGCGAGATCAAATTCAAAGTATTTCTCGATTATGCGCAGATCCTCGGGGCTGATTATATTGCCACAGGCCATTACACCAGACTTGTCAGTCGTGATGGCCAGGCCCAACTGCTAAAAGGTCTGGATAACAATAAAGATCAGAGCTATTTTCTGCATGCAGTGCCCGAGGCCGCATTTTCCAAGTCTCTATTTCCTGTGGGTGAGCTACAAAAATCAGAGGTTCGCGCCCTGGCTGACAAGCATGGCTTTGTCACCTCAACCAAGAAAGACAGCACCGGTATTTGTTTTATCGGCGAGCGTCGCTTTAAAGATTTCCTTGAACAGTACCTGCCCGCTCAACCCGGTGAGATGCGCACTCCCGAGGGGCTGCTGATGGGTGAGCATCAGGGGTTGATGTTCTATACCTTGGGTCAGCGTCAGGGCCTTGGTATTGGCGGCGTAAAAGATAGTAGCGAGGAGCCCTGGTACACGTTGGATAAGGACCTAAATAATAATATTCTTATTGTCGGCCAGGGGTCCCAGCATCAGTTGCTGTTTACCGACAGTCTGGCAGCCAGTGAAATCAATTGGATTAATGGTGCACCGGAACAACCATTTCAGTGCTGGGCAAAGACTCGCTATCGACAACCAGATCAACAGTGCCGGGTGTCTAAAATAGAAAATGGCTCCTGCCAGGTCAGTTTTGATCAGCCCCAAAGGGCCGTCACTCCCGGACAATCAGTGGTGTTTTATCTCGACGATCACTGTCTTGGTGGCGGCACTATTGAATCCACCTGGAACAGTAATCCTTAATATGTTTTTTTCTAAACCTACTACAGAGCAGGCCGTGGCTCTGGCCGCTGTATTTCAGGCCTGCGAGTTGGTGTCAGATCTGGCTCATACCGGGGAAGCCCCGGCTGCAGCACTGGAACTGGGCATGAACTCGCTGCTTAACCAGACACCGGATTCCATTGAACAGCTTTACGGCCCATTGGCTAGTTTGGAGCTTGGCATACAATCAATGAGCGCTTTGTTTGGTGGTGACAGCCGAGCCATGCAGCATAGGCCAGAGGTGTTGCGCTATGTGGTATCCATATTATTTTTAGCGCGCAAGCTATCTAAAGATAAAGATCGCCTCAGGCATATTGCCGAAGGTATCGAGCAGGCGGCGCGTCAGGCGGAGCATTTCTCGGTTACCCATGATAATGTCTACAGCAATATCGCTGCGCTCTATGAGCAATGGGTCAGCACCTTGTCAATGCGTATTCAGGTTGCTGGCTCTGCCGCCTATTTGCGTCAGCCAGCCATAGCCCGGCGCATTCGATGTCAACTGTTTGCTGCCATTAGAAGTGCTTTTCTATGGCAACAGCTCGGTGGTGCTCAATCTCATATTATGCTGCGGCGCAAAGCACTGGCTCGGGCTTTACCTCGGTTGTAGATAGCAGAATTGCAGGCAATCAGTCTCAATTCATTTATGAAATCCACTGCGCTTTCCGGTATCATGCCCCCCTAAATAACCACTGACCCGGACCTTCAATATGGACAATATCGCCCTCTCTGCGCTTACTGCTATTTCACCGATCGACGGTCGATATGGCGCTAAGACGGAGCGCCTGCGCACGGTGTTTAGTGAGTATGGATTGATCCGTTATCGAGTGATGGTTGAGGTGCGCTGGTTGCAGCATCTTGCGGCTAATAACCAGATTAGCGAAGTGGCGGCATTTTCGCCTGAGGCCGATGCCGCTCTAAATGCTTTGATTGATAACTTCACCGTTGAACAGGCGCTACGTATCAAAGAGATTGAGCGCACCACCAACCATGATGTTAAAGCGGTTGAATATCTGATTAAGGAAACTATTGCAGATAACCCTGAGTTAAATGCAGTCTCTGAGTTTGTTCACTTTGCCTGCACCTCGGAAGATATCAACAATCTGTCCCACGCCCTAATGCTCAAAGAAGGTCGAGATCAGGTAATGGTCCCTGCCCTGCAGCAAATTGCTAATACATTAATCACAATGGCCCATGAGTTTGCCGATGTTCCCATGCTCTCGCGTACCCATGGCCAAACAGCGTCTCCCACCACTGTGGGTAAAGAGTTCGCCAATATAGCCTATCGTCTAACCCGACAGATCAGCCTGATTTCAGCTGTGCCTATGCTGGGCAAGATCAATGGTGCTGTGGGTAACTACAATGCTCACATAAGTGCTTATCCTGAAATAGACTGGGCACAGAGTGCTAAACAGTTTATTGAGCAACTCGACCTCGAGCACAATCCCTACACTACTCAGATCGAACCTCATGATTATATGGCTGAGTTATTTGATGGGCTGGCCAGAGCCAATACTATACTGATTGATTTCTCCCGGGATATCTGGGGCTACATCTCCATGGGTTACTTTAAGCAGAAAACTATTGCTGGCGAAGTGGGATCATCCACCATGCCCCACAAAGTTAACCCTATCGATTTTGAAAATGCCGAGGGTAATATGGGTCTTGCCAATGCCATTTATGGGCATCTGGCCACCAAGTTGCCTGTGTCTCGCTGGCAGCGAGATCTTACGGATTCTACTGTGCTGCGCAATATGGGCG
>CAXAJC010000182.1:0-3165 GCA_963969005.1 uncultured Cellvibrionales bacterium
AACTGATGCTGAAATCTTGCTGGATCGGCATCGCCGGTCAGTTCACCACCTATATGGCCGACCGATGGGATAATGCCCCAGTGTCGCAGAACCGTATCTTGATTATTGAGGTGCTTATCGCTATCGCAATGCGCGTGCTTCCCTTTGCCCTTTTGTTTGCCTACGGCGATGCTGATAGCCAGGGGCGCTGGGTGGAGGCTCTTGTGGCACTGCTCCTCGGCAGCTTTGCCGGCATCTTTGCTCTGGTCTATCTGTTTGCCTATATTGTCCACCGGCCCCACACAGTCACAGAACGATATCTCAACACATCAACCATTCTTGTACCCGGCAGGCTATCCCATTTACTTACAGTGCTCTGGGGCTTTCAAAACTATCATGCCATCCACCACCTGTTTCCCTGGGTGCCCTTTTACCAATACCGCCGCCTTTTTGATCGTATCCGACCAACCATGAATGCCATGGGAGCCCCCATCTACAGACTGACATGGCAAGGTTTGCGTCCGATCTCCCCCTCTGAAGAATAGCTTAGCCTCAATCTATTGACACAGCTACTGCCATTTTTGCTATGATGCCTGTGAGTGAATAAATCCAAACCACAGGCAGCTCTAATGAAAATCCTAAGAACCCCGGATAGTCGCTTTGCTAATCTTAAAGACTACCCTTTTGAGCCTCATTACACAGTGATAAAAACCGATGATGGCACTGATCTTAGAATCCATCATATAGACGAGGGCCCAAAAGATGGTCCGGTGATTCTGTGCATGCATGGGCAGCCGGTATGGAGTTACCTCTATGCACGCATGATCCCCCATTTGGTTAAAGCCGGTATAAGAGTGATAGCCCCGGACCTGCCCGGCTATGGAAAATCTGACAAGCCAGCGGCCAGAGAAGACTACAGCTACCAGCGCCAGGTGGACTGGATGAACCAGTGGCTGGTGCAAAATGACTTTACCAACCTGACCTTTTTTGGTCAGGATTGGGGCGGCCTGATTGGCCTGCGTATGATTGCAGATAATGGTGACCGTTTTGACCGCGTGGCCATTGGCAATACAGGATTGCCCTATAACCCCGATGTCTCCAAGAGCGTTATTGAAAAGGTTAAAGCATTTCGCGCCAGCTCCCTAAAGCTCAATCTGTTTTCAATGATGAAACAGGTGAGTAAAATGAAGGGCATAAACAAAGATTCTGGTGTCCACCTGTTTGCCTACTGGCAAAAATATACCTGGGAAAACCCAGATGTACCGGCGGGCATTATTGCCTCCTCTATGATGGAGCGACGCAATAAGCTATCGATTATGCTCGAGCTATTTACCGGCTATATAGGGTTGCGCAATATCTCCCCTTTCCGCACCCAGTTAACCAAAGCCTACGAGGCCCCCTTCCCAACCCCGGCCTATAAAATGGGTCCCAGGGCCATGCCCAGTCAGGTGCCCACTATTCCAGATCAGTCTCTGGAGGCGCAGAAAAAAGCCTGGGAGTTTTTTGCCAAGTTTAAAAAGCCATTTTTGTGCGTCGGTGCCGGCAATGACCCTGTTACCAATGGCTTTGAAAAGGCCTGGTTAAAGAAAGTTCCGGGCACCAATGGGCAACCTCACACTAATATTGGTGGCGGCCATTTTTTCCAATGGGCGAAAGCGAAAGAGCTTTCAAAGGTGCTAGTGACTTTTATTAACAACAATGCTTAGAACTCAATAGGCCTTCCTGAAAAGCCTGTCGACGGTTATTGTGAAATAAAGCACTAGTATATGAAATAAAACAGAAACTTAGCCTGCTCAGCAGAACCCAATGGTCTCGTTAAACTAATCAAGTCAGGCTTGATAGACGTCTACCCAAGAGATAGCATTGGTTGTCACTTTATTATACGCGCAAAGCAGAGTCAGACTTGACTCAGCTGAGCGCTGCAATAACAACAGACATAGTCATGGAGGAAAGTATGTTTACAGACATTAGCAAATCTATAGAAGCCTGCGCTGCCTATTATGGCGATGATGCACAGGCCATGAGGCAGTATCTGCTCGACGGCCAGCAACGTGCCATGGCTCTGCCCAATCGTGGCCCCATTCGATTTGACGACAACGGCGCAATTCACCAGGATATTCTGCAGGCCTATTCAGAGTACGGGTTCTATATTTTTGAGAATGTCTTTAATGGAGAAGAACTTGCAGATATTAAAGCTGATCTGCAATCCATGCGCGATAATTTCCCAACAGAGATGGGCGCCTCAAAGGACACCAAGGGTCGCCCTGCTTTAGGGTCAGGTAACAAGGCTGCTACATTACAGTGGGCCAAGCCTTTGTCAGACCCCTTGGGTGGCACCCAGATCGCCAATGGCCGCCACCAGGTTAAATTATTCGAACCCAAGCCCAATGACGACGCTCCTCAGGCAACACCAGTTTACCTTGCCGGGTCACTGCAATTCTCCCCTGCCTGCTTGCGTGCCTATGCCCATCCTGACCTATTAAAGGTTGCAGAGACAATTAATGGCACTGATTTCGCGCCATTCCACGAAGGGCTTTTTATTAAAGACGCAGGGCTTGGGGCTGCTGTCTCCTGGCATCAGGATGGCGACACTCACTGGGATAATCCCGACTTTGATGAAAATATCCATGGCTTTAATTTTATGGGCCAAGCCTACGGCAGCACTGCAGTTAATGGTGTCTGGGTTATACCTGGCTCCCATAAGGTAGGCAGGGTTGATATTGTCGCGTTGGTCGCAGAGGCTGGTAGCGAGCGTTTACCTGATGCCGTTCCGATTATCTGCAACCCAGGTGACGTCGTTATTAATAATCGTCAACTTGTTCATGGCTCCTTTGCCAACACTGGCTATGAGCCTCGCCTTACCCTCAATTTCGGCTTCCATCGCCGCTCATCCGTATTAAATGTAACTGGTGCAGGTATTCATGCAGAGGTCGCCACCTTTGACGCAGACTTCATCAAAAAACGCTCAATGGTAATAGGACTCGCTATCGACGCGAGAAAACGGCGCTTCCCCGACGAAACGGCCTACAGCTATGCACCATTGGCGGCAGAGCAAGATAGCCTGATATGGAACAGTCAATCACAGGCAGCACTTAAAGATTACAACCTGATGGACCTCAGTATTTAAGGGCAGATTATGTGCCGCTGTCTGAGCATGGTGTAACTATCCCCAGATGGGTCGAAGAG
>CAXAJC010000183.1:0-3160 GCA_963969005.1 uncultured Cellvibrionales bacterium
GAATATAGCATTCTGGCCCTGCTGTTGATTGCCGGCCGAGTACTTTGGCTTTCACCCGGCTATTGGCGCCTATATTGGCGGTCTGATCATTAAACGGGAGTACTTCGGCTATCATCGCGAGCGCAATATCGACTTCTACCGGCAGGCCCGAGATATGATCAACAATATCGCCTTTGCCTGGATTGGTCCGGTGTTTTTTGTCAGTCTGGGCACAGTGCTGGTATTAGATACCCAGCCTGCTGATTGGCTGGGGCGGGCAGAGCTAGCCTTTGTAGTGCTGGATATCGCCTAAGTGCAGTATCAGATTACTTCCCTGAAGGCATCTTACTGTCTGATGCTTACCGCTTGCTTATTGGATCTGTCCGTGCCCCTATGCATTTGCTATTGGAAGGCCGATCACTTGCCCATCTGATTGCGATACAGAGCCGTGGTTACCGGGTCAAGGCAGCAGAACACCACCAATTCCAGCAGCGGGTTTTGGCGCAGCGCTTGATTGACCTCATAAATGGCAATTTTAACTGCGCGACGGGCGGGGAAACCCAAGGCACCGCAGCTAATAGTCGGAAAGGCAATGCTTTTAAGATCATGTTTCTTGGCCGCTTCCATCGCATTGTAATAACAGGACGCAAGCTGCTGCTCTTCTTCATAATCGCCACCGTGCCAGGTCGGGCCAATGGTGTAAATTACCATCTCGGCAGGCAAATCATCCGCCGAACCTATTACCACATCCCCCACAGAGTAATGAGTTTTGTATGAGGCGCTAAGCGAGCACCCAGCACCAACCCTAGCAGACATGACCATAGCCTTAGACAGCTCACATAACTGAGCCGCACTTTTATTGACACTGACAATGGCATCAACCGCTAGTTTGTGGATATCTCCCTGATGGATTTTGACTCGGTGCACGATTCTTTTGACCTCAAGATAAAATCTCAGAGTGTAAGGAATTGTCGCTGCTCAAATATTGACTGGATTCACAGTCTGTCTGCCGACGGGCCGGCAGTGAACAGAGGCCGTTAGCTAAAACTGGAACTGGCTCTATAGCTGACCGCGCATTTGATCAAACTGCTTTTGTACCGCAGCGTTGGGTTTAACGCTGATCGAGCTCACAACCGCAATAGCAATCAGAGACAGCAGGAAGCCAGGTACCAGACTGTATAGTTCAAATAGGCCGCCGCTCAACGACTCCCAAATAATGACCGTAGCGCCGCCAGTAACAACACCAGCCAAGGCACCTGCCGCAGTCATAGAGCGCCAATATAGACTAAGCAATATCGACGGCCCCAGAGAAGCCCCCAAACCAGCCCAGGCATAGGACACCACATCGAGCACCTTGCTATCTGGCTTCATGGCCAACACTGTCGCCATCAATGCCATTGCCACCACAGCAATACGGCCTATCTTAAGTCTCATCTCCTGAGTTAGAGGTTGTTTGGCCAACATCGGGTAGAGATCTTCCGCCAGCGTTGAAGAACAAACCAGCAGCTGAGAATCCACCGTGCTCATAATCGCCGCCAAAATTGCCGCCAGCAATACACCAGCAACTAATGGATGGAAAATCACACTGGTTAATTCAATAAATACCCGCTCCGAATCCACCAGGGGATTGGCCAGATACACCACACCACAGAGTCCCACCAGAATAGCCATCAGATAACCAATAAAGGACCAGCTGACGCCAATCACCGTCGCCACCCCCACGTCATCCGCAGAGCGAATCGCCTTAAATCTCGCCAGCACATGGGGTAGACCAAAGTAGCCAAAACCCCAGCCCAGCAGGCTGATAATTTGCAATGTGCTGAGTGACTCACCACTGGCATTAGTAAAGATATCAAGCAACTCTGGGTTAATAGCCCGAACCTGATCACCAAAACCACCCAGCCCACCGGCAACGGACACCACCACCACAGGCACAGCAATCAACGCCGCCAGCATCAGCAAGCCCTGAAATACATCGGTCCAGGACACCGCCAAAAAGCCGCCGAACAAGGTATAAAATAAAATAAGCACCACACCGGTGAGTACAGCGACCACATAATCCAGACCAAACACCGCATTAAACAGCTTGCCACCGGCAATCAGGCCAGAGCCCACATAGAACAAAAAGAACAGCAGAATACTCACCGAGGCAATAATTTTCAGCCAGGGTTTGGCATCGCCAAAGCGGCGCTGTAAGTAGGCAGGAATGGTAACAGCATCATCCAGAATCACTGTGTAGATACGCAGCCGTTTAGCCATCAGCATCCAGTTGGCCGCCACACCAATGGTCAGGCCCAGAGTAATCCAGAAGGCCTCAAGGCCAGCAACGTAGGCATAGCCGGGAAGACCCAGCAGAACCCAGCCGCTCATATCAGAGGCGCCCGCACTGATCGCCGATACTGCAGGTGCCAGATTGCGTCCGCCAAGAAAATAATCTGTGGCACTCTTGGTACTCAGGTAGGCATAGATACCAATAGCCAGAACAATGCCAACATAGATGACAAATGCGATGATAGTGGGTGCGGATAACTCCGTCATAGATACCTCTTATTATTTTTATCCCAAGCTCTCAATAAACAGCTTATCGACAAAGGCTTTTTATAAATTGATCGCGCGAATATGGGTTTCCAACTCGCCACTGTCTACCTCTATCGTCTCTCGATCCAGCTTAAGCCCGGCAAAATCAAACAGAGCAGTATCCGCCAACTGGGACGGCGAAACATTTTTAATCGCACCAAAAATCGTATCAATACGACCTGGGAACTGACGCTCCCACTGCACCAACATCTCTTTTACCACATTGCGTTGCAAGCCATCCTGGGAGCCACAGAGATTGCAGGGAATAATCGGGAACTGCTTTAGCTCAGCCAGAGCAATCAAATCCGATTCACGGCAGTAGGCCAGTGGCCGGATCAGCATATTTTTCTTATCGTCCGCCAGCAACTTCGGCGGCATCGCTTTAAGCTTGCCCTGATGGAACATATTTAAAAACAAGGTTTCGACAATATCATCTCGGTGATGACCCAGAGCCACCTTGGTGGCACCAATCTGCTCGGCAAAGCCATACAATGTGCCACGGCGCAGCCGTGAACAAAGACTGCAGTAGGTTTTACCCTCGGGTATTTTGCTGGTGACAATGCTGTAGGTATCTTTCTCTAAAATATGGTATTCGATATCAAGT
>CAXAJC010000184.1:0-3139 GCA_963969005.1 uncultured Cellvibrionales bacterium
CCAATGGCCTGCGCAAAATAATGCCCGCAACCTGGGCCTATGGCATCACCAGAGCCAGAAACACCTTATTTCAGGAAGTTCTGTTTAAGCTGGCCCAGTCATTCCCCAGGGTCGCCAAACGCTTCTTTATTAGCGGCGTGCGCAAGCAGCTGGGCAAAGACTACAATGTCGATAAACACTTTACCCCCAAGTACTTCCCTTGGGACCAGCGCCTCTGCCTGGTGCCAGACAAAGACTTGTATGAGGCCATTAACAGCGGCAGCGCCAATGTAGTCACCGAACATATAAAGCGCTTTACCGAAAACGGCATTGAACTGGAAAATGGCGAGCATTTAGAAGCCGATATTGTGGTCAGTGCCACAGGGCTAAAGCTACTGGTCATGGGTGGTGCCACATTTACCGTTGATGGCGAAGCCATAGATTTTGCCAACCAGACCACCTACAAAGGCCTGATGATCTCCAATGTCCCCAATATGGTCTCAGTGTTCGGCTATATTAATGCCTCATGGACATTGCGCGCCGACCTAACCGCCGAATGGGTATGCCGAGCCCTCAACCATATGAGCAGCACCCAGACCACCAAGATGGTACCAGTGGTGCCAGACGCCTTAAAAGATATGCCCACCAAAGACTGGATTGCCGACTTTCCCGCCGGTTATATGCAGCGCAGTATGCACCTGCAGCCCAGACAGGGTGATCAGGCGCCATGGGTCAATAGCCAGAATTTCCGTAAAGAGCGGGCACTGTTTGGTAAGCCCATAGAGTCGGATGGGGCGTTGCATTTTACTGCTGTGTCGAATGGGTAAAGGGCTACTATACTAGTACCAGTTACCCCACGACCCCTACCCATGAATAAAACCCAACAACGCCTGAGACCCAACAGCCGACTGAGCCATTTAGCAGAGATAGTTGACCCCCCCTACAGAACAATTTGGGACTGCTGCTGCGACCATGGCCTGCTAGGCATGTCCCTACTCAAAGATGGATATGCTGACGAAGTAATCTTTGTCGATATCGTCGAAGATATTCTGGCTAACCTGACAACCAGACTAGAGCACAGCTTCCCCCAGAATCAATACAACTGGCAAGTACGCTGTGAGGATCTAAAAAACATTGTTGTGCCTCCCGTCGACTCGCAGCTATTTATTATCGCTGGTGTTGGCCCCCATCAAACCATTGAATTTATAAACAGCCTGTATGCCTCAGCCCCCGATACCCCATTTGACCTACTGGTTTGCTCCGTTCATGGCAGCTATTCCGTGCGACAGGCATTGATTAATAAGGGCTATAGACTCAAGAACGAGCAGATTATCCTGGAAAATAATCGCTTCTATGAAGCAATTTATGTCTCCAAACATGCAGATAAAGCTATAGCCGATACAGGCAGCCAGATGTGGCAGTGGTCCGACCCAGTGCATCAGGACTACTGGCATAGAGTCGTTGGCCATTACCGGCAAAAAGCCAAGACCGACCCAATGCATTATCAGCCCATTATTAAGCGCTATAAGTTATTGCGCGACTCAATCAGTCATAAGCAATAATCACCTAGTTAAAAAGCCCAGTTGACACTAGACTATACTCCAAGGTTTATAGTAACCCCATGGAGGCAAAAACAATGTTAAAAATCGGTGAGCTTGCCACAGTGACCAAGGTGTCCAGAGACACTCTGCGGTTTTATGAAAAGCACGGCCTAATCACACCCAGCGAGCGCAATAGCGCTGGCTACCGCCTCTATTCCGACAGTGACGTACATCGCATCAGCTTTATTTTAAGCGCCAAAGAAGTCGGCTTTACCCTCAATGAAATCCATCAGCTGTTAAAACTGGCAGTCAGTAAAGACCAACAATCCTGTCAGGATGTAAAAGAGTTTGTCGACAATAAGATCGAGATCGTCAATCAGCGACTGAAAGAAATAAAGCGCATCAAACAATCCCTTCAAACCCTGAGCCATGCTTGCTGTGGTGGCGATGAGCCCGCCACCCAGTGCACAATTCTCAGCGCATTAAGCGACCAAGGAGCCTAGACCATGTTATTGCTGGAAAACTTTATCGCCCTATTTATGGAATCAGCCCCCTGGTTGATACTCGGGCTGACAGTGGCAGGCATTATGAAAGTGCTGGTACCCAGCCAACTTATGGCCAAGCATCTGGGTAAATCCGGCCCCATGGCCACCGTCAAAGCCGCCCTGTTTGGCGCACCATTGCCCCTGTGCTCCTGTGGTGTTATACCCGCAGCGCTGGGCCTGCGCCGCAGCGGCGCCTCCAAAGCCGCCACCACCTCTTTCCTGATATCTACACCAGAGACCGGTGTGGACAGTATTTCCATTTCCTACGCCATGCTAGGGCCCTTTATGGCCATTATTCGACCTATTGCAGCGATCACCAGCGCAATTACCGCCGGGATATTAGTCGGCAAAGAGAATAGCATTCCGGCCAGTGCCAGCGACCAGCCAGCAGAAACGTGCTGCGCCAGCAAAACCCCGGAACCAGAGCCCTGCTGTAGCAACGAAAAAGCACAGATAAAGCAAGCCACCACGTTAAACAAACTGGCAGAAGGCCTACGCTTTACCTATATCGATCTGGTAAGAGATATCAGCCTATGGCTGGTGATAGGCCTCGGCTTTGCTGCATTGATCAAGACCTTTATTCCCGCCGAATTCCTGCTGCAATGGGGTGATGGTTTTATGGCCTTTGTGGTAATGGCACTGGTGGGCGTACCTATGTATATCTGCGCCACCGCCTCCACACCTATTGCTGCAGGCCTGCTGTTTTCCGGCGTCTCTCCCGGGGCGACTCTGGTATTTATGCTGGTGGGCCCAGCAACCAATATAGCCACTATGGGGCTAGTCAAAACCGAATTGGGTAATCGTACTCTGGGTATTTATCTGGCCAGTGTTGTGGGGGTTGGCTTTGCGTTTGGTTATCTGACCAATTATCTGGCGGCATTACGGGGTATGGATTTTTTAGCCCAGGCGCAGCATGTGCACAGTATGGTTGATCCCACAATAACTTATGGCACCAGTGTTCTATTGGCGGGGTTGATGGTTTATGGGTTGATGGGCAAATATCTATCCCACCAACAAGGTTAACGCTGAGTAAATTGCGACTTTGTCTGCTTTTCTATCCATTTAGCGTTAACG
>CAXAJC010000185.1:0-3097 GCA_963969005.1 uncultured Cellvibrionales bacterium
ATGCCCGCAGCGGCGAGGCGCGCGCGCATTAGTGGGATGGCAGAGGCTTGGCATCCATACCTTTGCATGCAGCAACGGCCAGACCCAGCTCATTAAAGATTTCCCAGTCATGTTTGCTGCCCTCAGTGGGCTCAAACACGGCTTCATTAAAGCGCGCTGTGTTATGCACCGCCAGTCGGTGGAAAGCCAGATCATAATGATCATGCTCTAGCGCACTGGTGGGGGGCAAAATAATATCCGCATGCTGAGTGGTTTCATTAATGTAAAAATCAATCGACACCATAAAGTCCAGGCCGGCCAGTGCCTTATCCATCAGATTGCCATTGGGGGCTGATAGCACTGGATTACCGGCGGTGGTTATCAGACCGCGAATCTGGCCCTCACCTTCAGTGAGCATTTCTTCGGCCATCACAGTAGCAGGTAATTCACCGGCAAATTCCGGCAGGCCACTAACGCGGCTATGGAAAGCGGCAAAGTGCCCGGCACCGGACTCCCCTGGCTTGATAAACCCAAAGGCTGGAGACGAGGCCATAATTCCGCCGCGCACATCTAATGAGTTAGTAAGGGTATTAATCATCTGAATGGCCCACTGACACAGGGTGCCATAGACCTGCACAGAGACGCCCATGCGGCCATAACAGGCTGCGCCTTCAATATTGGCCATATCTCTGGCCAGCTGACGAATCTGTTCCGCCGCCACGCCGGTATGCTGTTCTGCCAGTTCAGGAGTAAAGGATTCACAGGCACTGCCAACCTCATCAATACCCACCAGCAGATCAGTAAGGTGGCCTGTATTAATCAGATCCTCAGCAAATAAGGTATTAAGCATGGCCATTAGCAGCCAGGCATCGGTGCCCGGACGAATAAATAGATGTTGGTCGGCAATTTCTGCAGTTTCAGTCCGTCTTGGATCAATAACAATAAAGCGCCCACCGCGCTGCTGTATTGCCTTAAGACGTTTGGGTATATCCGGGGACGTCATAATGCTGCCATTAGAGGCCAGCGGATTGCCGCCAATAATGAGCATATAGTTGCTGTGGTCAATATCCGGAACAGGAATTAACGACTGGTGCCCATAGAGACTGTAGGACGTTAAATGATGGGGCAGCTGGTCCAGACTGGTGGCAGAGAAATGAATTTTCGACTGCACCGCTTTGCGCAATACGCTGGCGTGGGTCATGCTGCCATAGTTGTGGACATTGGGGTTACCGGCGTAAAAGGCAACCGCATTCTGACCGTGCTGTTCTTGCACAGCCACCAGTTTCTCAGCAACAGTGTCGAAAGCTTCTTCCCAGCTGATCTCGGCCCACCCGTCAGCCTGGCGCTTAACCGGTTTACGTAAACGATCCGGGTCAGTATAGATATCCTCCATGGCTGTGCCCTTGGGGCAGATATAACCACGGCTTAAAGGGTCATTTTTATCACCCTTAATTGATAGCACCTGGTCGCCCTGAGTTTTAATCTCAAGGCCACAGATAGCTTCACAGAGGTTGCAAGCACGGTAATGGGTTTTGACTTCAGCGGGCATCTTCTACTCTCCGGTATTTAGTTGCCGGAATATAGTAACCGAAACAAGCCACAAATGATGATGAAAATTTATGGCTCCTCGATATTACCCAAGCTTGGCCATCTGCTCTTTAAGAATAAACTTTTGCACCTTGCCCGCAGGGTTGCGGGGTAAGGCATCAACAATATGTAGTTTGCGCGGCAGTTTGTAGCGCGCCAATTTTGAGCCGACAAAACTGTGCAGCTCTTCTAATTCCAGCTTGGTGCCCGAGTGTAATACCACCACTGCAACCAATAGCTCTCCCCATTTGTCATCGGGCACACCAATGGCTGCAACCTCTGCAATAGCGCTGTGTTCAAACAGCACGCTTTCAACTTCAGCGGGATAGATATTTTCACCGCCAGAAATCACCATATCTTTGATTCGATCGCAGATAAACAGGAAATTATCTTCATCGAAATAACCTACATCACCAGTGTGAAACCAGCCATTTTGATCAATCGCCTCGGCTGTCGCCTCCGGGCGATTCCAGTAACCCTTCATCACATTGGGGCCCTTAACACAGATCTCCCCCCGTTCACCGGCAGCCAAAGATCGATCTTTGCCGTCGACAATCCGCACCGATGTAAACATTAAATTCTGGCCAGCGGAGCCAATCTTGCTGGTGGCAAACTTGCTGCCCAGCACAGTGACATAGGGCGAGGTTTCTGTCAGACCATAACCCTGACAGAAGGTTACCCCGCGACTAGCGTAGAGATTAAGCAGCGGCAGGGGAACCGGTGCCGAGCCCACATTAAAGGAGATAACAGAACTGAAGTCTGTACTCTCAAAATTCTCATGCTGGGACATCATGGTGAACATGGTCGGCGCCCCAAACATGGTAGATACGTTATATTTTTCAATATCCCGCAATACATCGCCAGCATCAAAGCTGCGATGTAATACCACCGCAACACCGCGAACTAGGGAGATATGAGTGGTGACATTGAGGCCACCAATATGAAACAGCGGCGCGCAAGTCAGGCTTGCCCCAACCATGGTTTCCTCAAGCAGGGACACATTCATGGTATTCCAAAAGATATTGCCATGGGTGAGCATGGCGCCTTTTGGCAGGCCGGTGGTTCCTGATGTATACATGATCAGTGCAACATCATCATTTTCTATCGGTGCCACGGTCTCAATGGGAGCTGCGTGTTCCAGCAGATCTTCGAGGAACTCCCAGTCCGGCCTCTTGGACTCTACAGAGATATAGCGCTGACAGGACAGATCCTGCTTCTGCTGTTCAATGATAGGAGTGCAGGCATCGTCCGCTAACATTATTTTGATGCCAGCATCCCCAATAATGAACCCAGCCTCTGACGGCGCTAAGCGAAAATTGAGCGGCACAAAAATAGCGCCAATACAACTACAAGCATAAACCGCCTCGAGGAAGCAGGGATGATTTAAACCCATATAACCAACACGATCGCCCCGGCTAATACCCATCTCCGAGAGGGCTGTTGAGATTTTGCGTATTCGATTTGAGAGGTCGGCAAAACTTTGTACCTTGCCTTCAAACCTGAGTGCAGGCTCCTGAGGACTGCGCTCGGC
>CAXAJC010000186.1:0-3065 GCA_963969005.1 uncultured Cellvibrionales bacterium
GCTGATAAATCTTCTGCCAGCCACCCTCGCCATTGGGTGCAAAGCCAAAGCCATCTGCCCCAATCACAGAGCCACTGTGTACAGTGACTTCATCACCCATGACCACATCATGGTAGACAGAGACATTGGCCGCAATCACGCAGTCCGCGCCCAAGACAGAGCGACTACCAATAAAGCTATTGGCGGCAATTGAACAGCCAGGCCCAATAACAGCGCCCTCTTCAACCACAACATTGGGTCCTATAGAGACATTATCTTTTAGATCAACACTGGGATGAATAACCGCGCTGGAGTGGATATTGCCACTGGGGATTGGCGTTCGATTAAATCGGGCACTTATCCGAGCATAGCCTAGGTAAGGGTTATTCAATACCAGACTGTTGCCTGAGAAACTATCGGCCTGGTCTGCCTTAAGGATTACGGCTCCTGCTCTTGTATTGGTTAACTGGCTTATATATTTGGGATTGGCAAGAAATGCCAGATCTCCCGATTCTGCGCGGTCAAGGCTGTTAAGCCCTGAGATTCTCACATCCGCATCGCCGCGCAACTCAGCATTGAGAAACGCGGCAATTTCACCTAAGGAATAATCGTGCTTCATCCGGCAGCAGGCTGACTAAAACAAACTTACTTTGTTTTTTGATTCAGTCGGTCAGCAACCTTGGCCGTTAGATTACTCTCTGGGCTGGCGACCATAACAGATTCTGCACGCAGTAGAATAGTAACGCTCTCTTCGGCGATAACTTCCTGCAGAGCTTCCTGAGCCTTGGGACCAAGCTCTTGCATAATGCTCTGCTGCAGCTGCTGCTGTTCCGCCTGAATCTTGCGACCGGCTAGCTCAGCATCCGCTTTGGCATATTCCATTTTCTTCTGATGCTCAACCGCCTGCTCCTGTGACCAGGTCAAACGCTTGCTCTCCGCTTCTTTGGCCAATGCCTGCAGGTCTGCTGCTGAACCCTCGTACTTAGCTTTAAGGCTGACAAAATCAGCACCCTGCTCTGCCTGTTTTAGTTTAGCCTGAGCTGCATTAGAGCCAAAGATAGCTCTCGCCATATCGACCACTGCAATTTTCTCTGCCGCTACTGCGCTCAAAGGTGCAACCACAAACAAGCTGGCTACCAAAACTAAAACAAGTGCTTTTACATTACCCACAATACTTCTCCCTACATTTTATTAAAATTGATTACCCAATGAGAACTGGAACACTTCAGTTTCATCGAAATCGTTTGAGTTGAGTGGCTTGGCAATACTAAACGTAATCGGTCCAAAACCACTTAACCAAGTTGCACCTACACCTACAGAGTAGCGTAACTCTCCTACATCAGGTTTAAAACAGTTAACCTGAGATTCACCACATTTAGTGTTGAAAATATTGCCCGCATCAACAAAGAATGTGGACTGCACTGACCGCTGATCTTTAAGAAACGGCAGTGGGAATATTACTTCGGCACCCAGTTCAATTTGGACATTACCGCCAATGGGATCTGGATCATCGATATAGCTTGTGCTACACGGTGGGTTCCTCAAATGACAAGGGGTATCCTGAGGACCTAGAGTGTTGCGTTTAAAGCCGCGAACTGAGCCAAAACCGCCGCCGTAGAAATTTTTGAAAAATGGCATGCTGGTAGTGTCGCCATAGCTTTCACCATAACCAAGGTCCGCACGCAGTTTCAATGTTAGTGATCTGGTTAAGCCACGCAGATGCTGAAAGCTATAGGTCGTTTTAAAGTACTCCAGCCCTGAACCTGGAACAGCTATATCGAGTCCCACCCGCTGAGAGGTACCACGGGTAGCAAAAACACCGCGGTTGAGCGTCGATTTTATCCAGTTAACATTGAGACTGACAACATCAAAATTATCGCCATTTTCGCTGACAAAATCACTGATTTCTTGAGAGGCGAAAGAGCCAGTCTTAAGATCCAGATTTTCATAACCCAGGCCCCAGCCAAGTCTTTCGATCTCAGAGACCGGGTAGCTCCAATTAACACTGGCGCCAAAGGTATTGGTAGAGAAGCTGGCAACATTTATGCGATCGTAGTCAGTATCTCGACCATATAAATTATAACCAACACTGATGCCGTCCACAGTAAAATAGGGTTCGGTATAACTAAAGTTGACCGATTTCTGATAGGTGCTTTTGTTGAGACCAATCCCCACCTGCTTACCTGTACCTAGGAAGTTGTTTTCGCTGAGATTGGCACCCAGGATGAGGCCAGTACCCTGAGCGTAACCCACACTGGCACCAACGGAGCCAGAAGGTTGCTCTTCAACTGTGTAGACCACATCAATCTGATCGTTGGTCCCTGCCACTGGCAGATTCTCAACATTCACTTCTTTAAAGTAGCCGAGACGCTCAAGCCGCACCTTGGAGTGCTCTATTAGAGCATTGTTCGCCGAACCACCTTCCATCTGACGCATCTCTCGACGCAGAACCTCATCGGCAGTCTTGGTGTTACCCCGAAATTCAATACGGCGTACATAGGCGCGCATGCCAGGAGTTACCATAAAGGTCACTGTAGCAGTCTTTTCATCTTCGTCCACCTCAGGGTAACCATTGACCTCTGCGAAGGTATAGCCACTGTTACCCAGGGCGCGGGTAATATATTCACTTGAAGAAGTCATCAAGGTCTGAGAGAAAATCATACCTTTACGCATCAGGATAAGCGCTCGTATCTGCGCCTCCTGTAACTTCAATTCCCCAGACAATTCAACAGCACTGATAGTGTAGATATCACCTTCATCGATATTAATAGTGATATACACGGACTCTTTATCCGGGCTGATAGATACTTGGGTACTCTGTACGGCAAACTTGAGATAGCCGCGATCCAGATACCAGGTCTCCAAGGTCTCAAGATCTCCGGTTAACTGTTCCCTGCTGTATTTATCATTACTGGAGAGCCAGGACAGCCAGCCTGTGGTGTTCTGCTCAAAGTTCTCAAGCAGCTCTTCCTCAGAAAATTCTTTGTTGCCAACAATATTGATATGGCGAATCTTAGCTACATCACCCTCATCGATATCTATGTTGACCGCCACCCGATTGCGGGGCAGTTGTTCCACCTCTGTTT
>CAXAJC010000187.1:0-3036 GCA_963969005.1 uncultured Cellvibrionales bacterium
ATTTGTATCGAAGTTTAAATGGTGCCCAGGAGAGGACTTGAACCTCCACCCCCTTGCGAGGACCAGCACCTGAAGCTGGCGTGTCTACCAATTTCACCACCTGGGCATATAACTAGATGGGTTTTTTACTGCTACTTTCAGTGCCACTAGAAACTTGGTATCGACACGCTACGCGTGGTCGCTCTCGGACGTCCTGTCCTTCACGACACTTGGTCATCCTGACCGTCGTCTACCAATTTCACCACCTGAGCATATAACTAGATGGGTTTGTTACTGTAGCTGTGTCTACTGTTTCCTGTCTAGCTGAGAAACTGTCCAGTGGCTGAAATCCAACCCGCTCACACAGTGGCCGCGCACTATAGTAATCGCCATGGTTTTTGTCAATTGTCATGGGCCAAATTAATGGTTTTGTGACCTGCTCTGCGCCTTATTAGGAAATTTTTGCCAATATTATTGGGTCGTAGATTACTTTGTCGATGTGGCTCAGAGGTCTTGTATAGGTGATTGAGTATCCAGATGTGACAGATCAATGTTATGGCCATTCACTAACTCTATTAAGGACGATACTTATGAATACTCTCAGTAAATTTCTTGCTATAGCAATATCTTCAATACTGCTGTTTGCCGCCGCTTCAACAGCGATTGCAGACCCCTCACAGGAAATGCCCTCATTGGCGATTACCGCCGATTATCAACCAGTCAATATCAATGAGGCCACAGCCTCTGAGATTGCAGGCGCATTGCGCGGTGTTGGCCTTAAAACGGCCTCTGCTATTGTTGCTTACCGCAAAGCTAATGGCCCATTTAAAACTACCCAAAGTCTAACTGCGGTCAAAGGTATAGGTAATAAAACTCTGCTAAAAAATGAGGGTGTAATTGTGCTTGAATGATATAAACTATTGAAACAGGGCTGTATACCACCGGTCGCCTCGGCGGCCGGTTTTTTTTATGCCTCTCAGTAATCAAAGATATTAGGGATAGCTGATTGATATGGGCGCAGATGCAATAATCACGCTGATGGTTTTGGCTGTTTTTCTGCTTGCAGCGGTCAGCGGGCGCCTTGCGGTTGACTTTGCTCTCGCGGCTGCCATGACTGGGTTGCTGCTGTTTGGTGTGCTGACCCCGGTTGAGGCCTTTCAGGGCTTCTCAAATCCCGCTATCTACATTATTGCTTGCTTTTATATTGTCTCAGCCGCCCTTAAAGAGAGCGGGGCGCTGCACTGGTGGATTGTAAAGTGGCTGGGGCGCGGCTCCAGAGCCAACATAGCATTGCCGCGGATTATGGCGCCTGTGGCAGTGGTTAGTTCGGTGATCAGCAATACCCCTGTGGTGGCCATTTTTATCCCTCTGTTGCAGGACTGGGCCAAGCGCCACAGTATTTCAGTGTCAAAGCTATTGATTCCCCTGAGTTATGCGTCGATTTTGGGCGGCACCTGCACCCTGATTGGCACTAGCACCAATATACTGCTGATGGGTATGCTGCAGGGTAATGGGGAGGCTGAGGGCCTGCACCTGTTTAGCCCGGCGGTTGTTGGTGTGCCGTTGGTGATCCTGGGTATTCTCTACTTTGCTGTGGTTGGGCATCGATTGCTTCCGGAGCGGCTCGGTGCTGCGGACTCTGTAACCGATGCGCGTAAGTATGGCGTTAGCATGAGGGTGGTGGCTGGAGGCGCACTGTCTGGCATGACCATTGCCGACGCGGGGTTGCGCCATCTGCAATACAGTTTTTTGTCCGAGATTCAGTCAGATGGGCATATTATTCCTGCAGTGGGACCTGAAGAGATACTCAGTGACAATGATATATTGATTTTTGTTGGCCAGCCCGAGGCTGTGTCTGAGCTACGCCAGTTTCCCGGGCTGGCTCCCGCCGAGGGCCAGATACACAAACTTGATGTGCCCTACAGCTCGAGAGCGCTTATTGAGGCTGTGATCGCGCCTGTGTCAAATATGGTGGGTAAAACCATTAAAGACTCCAGCTTCCGCACCCAGTTCGGAGGTGCCATTCTGTCGGTATCGCGCAATGGTGAGAGAATTCAGCAAAAAGTCGGCAGTATTGTGTTGCGGGCTGGTGACACTCTGCTTCTGGAGGCCGCTCGTGGGTTTGTTCGCCGCCATCGTTACAGTCGGGATTTCCTGCTGCTTAGCCGCCTGGACGACGTCAGCATACCGAATTTTGATAGGGCTCCAACGGCTCTTGGGCTGCTGGGTATCTTTATTGGTCTGGTTGTGACTGGCACATTGCCTCTGGTAGTGGCTGCCCTGCTGCTGGTGGGCGCTCTGGCGGCGACTAAATGTATTTCTATAGAGTTTGCCCAGCGCAGTATTGATATGCGCGTGCTGCTGGCCATTGGTGCATCGCTGGCCCTTGGTCTGGCGATTCAAAAGACTGGGCTGGCAGATTCTGCGGCTCGGGGAATGCTCTTGCTGGGTGGCGATAATCCATTTATAAATCTATTATTACTCTATATAGCAACAGTAATAGCCACTGAGCTAATAACCAATAACGCTGCTGCTGTACTGATGTTCCCATTGGCGCAAGTGCTCAGCGGGGAGCTTGGCGTTAATTTGTTGCCCTTTGTGATGACTATTATGTTTGCGGCTTCGGCCAGTTTTTTAACCCCTGTGGGCTACCAGACCAATTTGATGGTGCAGGGGCCTGGGGGTTACCACTTTAAAGATTTTTTCAGGGTCGGTGCTGGACTTAGTTTGCTGGTTGGATTAGTAGTAGTGACAATGGTGCCGAGAATTTGGCTGTTTTAATAGTATTGATAAGGCGCATTGGCGCTTGTAAGGAGAAATAAACAATATGTCTGAGCTTACCTGTTTTAAGGCTTATGATATTCGTGGTCAGCTGGGTACAGAATTGGATGAGGGCATTGCTTATAGAATTGGGCGTGCCTACGCAGAATTTCTCAAGCCTGAAACTGTGGTTTTGGGGGGAGATATCCGCCTCACGAGTGAAGCGCTTAAAGGGGCTCTCGCCGAAGGTATTCGCGATGGAGGTGCCGATATTATTGATATAGGTATGGTGGGGAC
>CAXAJC010000188.1:0-3012 GCA_963969005.1 uncultured Cellvibrionales bacterium
CCATTAACAGCGACTAGGTGAGGTCCGACAATGGTTGCGCGGCCATCGAATAACTCGGCACCACTATTATCAATCAGGCTGTTATAGATACCATTAAGACGCTCAATCTCGGCGGTCTTGTTATCTCGCAATATTGCCCAGTTAAGCCTCGGTTGACTGTCGATATTCCAGCCAAAGCCTGCGCTGGCATGGAATAGCTCTGGAAACTGGGAAGCATAGACAAATAGTTTTTTGGGTACACAGCCAACATTGACGCAGGTTCCGCCAAGATAGCGCTCTTCGGCCACGGCTACTCTCTTGCCCTTGGCTGCCGCCATGCGGGCAGCGCGCACGCCGCCGGAACCAGCACCAATCACAAACAGATCGTAATCAAATTCGCTATTCATTCGTTATCCTTCAGCCTTCATTTTTATCCTTCAGCCTTCTCTGACAAATTAAACCAGGCCAGCTTATCTTGTAGGCTGACCACATGGCCAACAATAATTAATGTTGGTGCTTTGGCCCCTGCAGTTCGGACTATACCAGGTAGGCTTTGCAGATCTCCTACAAACACCTGCTGTCTGGCTGAGGTGCCCTTCTCAATCAATGCTGTTGGTGTCTTGGAATCCAGGCCATGCTCCATTAGCTGCTGGCAAATGGTTTCCATGCCATTCAGACCCATATAGAACACTAGTGTTTGGTTTGGCTGCACCAGTTCCGGCCAGTTAAGATCCATTTTGCCAGACCGCAGATGACCGGCGATAAAGCGCACCGACTGGGCGTGGTCGCGATGGGTCAGCGGTATACCAGCGTAGCTGGCACAGCCTGAGGCAGCTGTAATTCCCGGCACTACCTGAAAAGGAATGCCATGTTCTGCCAATGTTTCTATCTCCTCGCCGCCCCGCCCAAAGATAAAGGGGTCGCCGCCTTTTAGGCGCACTACCCGGTTGCCCTCAAGGGCATAATCCACCAGCTTCTGATTGATATTGTCTTGGGTCACTGGATGGTCACCTGCTGTCTTGCCCACGTAGATACGAGTGGCATCTCGACGCACCAGATTAAGAACCTCCTTGGACACCAGACGGTCATAGAGCACAATATCCGCCTGCTGCATCAAACGCAGAGCCTTAAAAGTCAGCAGATCCGGATCGCCGGGGCCGCCGCCTACCAGATAGACTTCACCTGTTTTAAATTCAGAGGTGCTCTCGAGCTTGTCGGCCAGCAGCTGTTCGGCCTTATCCAGATTGTTTGCGTAGGCCTGCTCGGCGATGGGGCCGTTAAAGACCTCCTCCCAGAATGCCTTGCGATCAGCGCCATTGGAAAATTTTGCCTTTACCCGCTCGCGAAAACTTCCCGCAAGGGAGCCCAGTTTAGCCATGCCCGCAGGGAGCAGGCTTTCGAATCTTGTGCGCAGCAGCCGCACTAATACAGGTGCATCACCACCGCTGGAGATTGCAATCTGTATGGGCGAGCGATCGACAATGGAGGGGAAAATCACTGTAGAGAAGCCCGGGTCATCCACCACATTGGAGAGCATATTGGCGGCTTGAGCATGTTCCGAGACCAGTCTGTTTAGATCGCGATCATTGGTTGCCGCAATCACCATAACAGTATCGGGGTGGCCCAAAAGCTGTTTATGTTCATAGGCGCCAGTAATAAGCTCAAGTCCATTGCAGCCATCAGCAGTATCCTTAGCATCCATGGCAATCAGGTCCGGGCAAAAATCCTTGGCGATAATGGTGATATGCGCATTGGCTTCCTGCACAAGGCGCACTTTGCGCAGGGCGATTTCGCCGCCCCCAACCACCAACACGCGGCGACCTTTTAGATTGTGAAATAAAGGTAGGTAATCCATTGATACTGTCTGTGCCTTTTAAAAAGATAGGGTGACAGAGCCGGTATTTAAGCCCGCTCTATACATTAACAATAATCCCGGTTTAACTGGGTTAGCTAATAACTGTCTGGCCATTCATCAGTGGCTGCAGTGCGGTCGGGATAGCAATAGAGCCATCTGCCTGCTGATAGTTTTCCATTACCGCCAGCAATGTGCGACCTACCGCCAGACCGGAGCCATTCAAGGTATGCAGCAGCTCTGGTTTGCCATCGGCATTTCTATAGCGTGCCTTCATGCGGCGTGCCTGGAAGTCAGCAAAATTACTGCAGGATGAAATCTCGCGATACTTTTCCTGAGACGGCAGCCAGACTTCAATATCATAAGTTTTTGCCGCAGAGAAACCCAGGTCGCCGCCACAGAGCACCACGGTGCGATAGGGCAATTCAAGCTTCTGCAAAATAGCTTCTGCATGGCCTACTAAAGTCTCCAGAGCATCCCAGGATTGGTCGGGATGAACAAACTGAACCATTTCAACCTTCTCAAACTGGTGCTGGCGAATCATGCCTCTGGTATCACGACCATAGCTACCAGCTTCACTTCTAAAGCAGGGAGTATGGGAGACAAATTTAACCGGCAAATCTTCGACAATTTCATTGCGGTAGATATTAGTGATAGGCACTTCCGCAGTAGGGATCAGATAGAACTCGCGCTCATCGTCCAGCTTAAACAGATCTTCCTCAAACTTGGGAAGCTGACCTGTGCCATAGAGAGACTCACGATTGACTTTATAAGGCACATAAACTTCTTCGTAGCCATGCTCCTGAATATGGGTATTAAGCATAAATTGGGTCAGGGCCCGGTGCAGGCTTGCGAGTCCACCGCGCATCTGTGAGAAGCGAGAGCCGGTAATTTTGGCGGCAATATCAAAATCTAGTCCATTCAGGGCTGCGCCAAGATCAACATGATCTTTCACCTCAAAATCAAAACTCGGGGGCTCCCCCCAACGGCGCACCTCTATATTGTCATCTTCATCATTGCCTGCAGGTACAGACTCGTGGGGAATATTGGGAATGCCCTGCACCAGATCATCCAGCTGGTCCTGAACTGCGACTAACGCAGCATCAGCTGCGACAGAGTCATTTTTCAGCTGCTCACCTTTGGCCTTTAACGGCTCGATATCTTCGCCCTTGGCCTTGGCT
>CAXAJC010000189.1:0-3012 GCA_963969005.1 uncultured Cellvibrionales bacterium
GAGATAGGCCGCCAGAGTAGCCACCAGAGTCTTACCTTCACCGGTGCGCATTTCGGCAATCTTGCCCTGATGCAATGTGATACCACCAATCATCTGCACATCAAAATGACGCATAGCCATAGCTCTGACCGATGTTTCTCGCACCAGTGCAAAAGCTTCAGGCAGTATCTGCTCTATGGTTTCACCGCCAGCCAGACGCTCTCGCAGGAGTTTGGTCTGGGCTCTCAGATCAATGTCCTTGAGGGCCTGAAGGCCCTCTTCCAGAGCATTTATTTTGTCCACGGTTTTGCGCATTTTGCGGACATCGCGATCATTACTGCTGCCAAATATTTTTTTCAGGATGTTGCCAAACATTTCTTTCTTCCTTTGATAAAAAGGGACTTCTGTAATTAGTAGCTATTAAATAATATAAAGGGACTGTCTCAGAGGTATTTCAACCCCAGAGAATATAGACGTTGAAGTCAGAACTAGCGGCTGGTGCGGCGGATATAGGATGCTGGGTCGACAGTGCGACCATTTTTGAACACTTCAAAATGTACATGGGGGCGAGTAGAGCGACCTGAACTACCCATTTTGGCGATCACGTCGCCTTTTTTTACAATGGCACCGAGGTCGGCAACATTTTTTTCGTTGTGAGCGTAGCGGGTAATGTAGCCATCACTGTGGTTAAGCTCGACCATCAGACCATAGCCACTGCGCTCCCCAGACCAAGTGACTACCCCGGAGGCCACAGCAATAATATCGGAACCCTTTCTGCCGGCGAAGTCTACGCCCCCATGCCAGCGTTTGTTGCCGTGGAATGGATCCACACGCATACCATATTCAGATGACATCCAACCCTTGGTAATAGGTCGTCCCGCCACCATACGTTCACTTTTCAATTTATTTTCAGTCAACATGGACTGCAGCACACTGAGTTGGGATTCTCGACTGTTGAGGGAGTTATCAAGGCGCGCAAACATGGTCGCCAGTTCCTGCTGAATATCCACAGAATTGGCTACTTCATTGACCAGTGATTCATCGGGACCACCGAGACCTGGGGCTACAGAGAAATCAAACTCACCATCTTCAAGGCTGGCTATTTGCGTGAGCTGCTCGCCCAATGCGTCCAGACGCACTAGTCGCGAGCGCATCTGCGCAAGCTTGCCGGTCATCGCCGCCAATGAGCTATCCAGTTGCTCCCGTCCAGCATCTACATGGCTCTGCTGCACCACCAACTGATGCTGCATTTCACCAATGCTGTTATCAAAAAGCAGTTCCCAGCGGCCATCAGCAATCTTGACACCAAGCATGGTGCCTGCAGCCACAGGAATACCCAGCAGTAGCACTGAGAGCAAACCTTTGGCCCAGCTATTGAGGCTAATGGTTCTAACCCTGTCCGCTCGACTGCTAATAAGAATAATTTTCACTGGAAAATAATGCCTTATCTCACTAAAACGTTAAAAACTTAATTAATTCGGCTGCATGTACGAAATAGGTACATCTTCCGGATTATCAATAAAAGTAACCACTTCCCAGGCATCCGTATCTGCGATCAATGCGCGCAAAGACGCATTATTAAGTCCATGCCCTGACTTATGCGCATCGAATTCTCCAATCAAGCTGTTGCCCAGCAGGTAGAGATCACCAATGGCGTCCAAGATCTTATGTTTGACGAATTCGTCGTCATAACGTAAGCCATCTTCGTTGAGAATTTCGAACTCATCCACAACGATGGCATTTTCTAAACTTCCGCCCCGAGCCAAACCCTTTGAGCGGAGATATTCAAATTCCTGCATAAAGCCAAATGTTCTGGCTCTGCTGACTTCTTTTACAAATGAGGTGCTGGAGAAGTCGATACTCGCGTTCAGGGCTTGATGTTTGAACACTGGGTGGTCAAAGTCAATAGCAAAATTGACTTTAAATCCCTCGAAAGGCCTGAAGGTAGCGACTTTATCGTCTTGTTTGATAGTCACCGGACGCTTGATACGAATAAATTTCTTTGGCGCATCCTGTTCACGAATACCAGCTGACTGGAGCAAAAACACAAAAGGTCCGGCGCTGCCATCCATAATTGGAATCTCCGGAGCAGACACATCTATGATTATATTATCGATCCCAAGCCCTGCCAACGCAGATAGCAGATGCTCAATGGTAGAGACGCGAACGTCACCATGGACAAGAGTTGTGGAGAGAGTGGTGTCACCGACATTCTCGGCTTTTGCGGCTATTTCAACCACGGGATCAAGGTCGGTGCGACGAAAAACAATGCCTGTATCTGGATCTGCCGGATGCAATGTCAGATACACTTTGTCACCGGTGTGAAGACCCACGCCGGTAGCACGTATGACATTTTTTAACGTGCGCTGCCTGATCATCGCTACACCTTTGTTTTTTAAGGCGGAAATTCTAACAGAGAAGCCCCCTTTCACCAAGATTTTATAATCTGAGGCGAGGCAAAAGGGGACTTTGGTACGGTATAAGGATTAATCCGCCTGGGAGCGCAAAAAGGCAGGTACATCCAAATAATCTATCTCAGCATCGATCTGAGCATCAAGTTTTCGGGCAGTGGAGCCGCCTGAACTCGACAATGTTGAGCCGCCGCGCATATTTGGAGGCGTATCCATGGCACCATAATCATAGCCACCATCTACTCTTCGAGGAGGCTGATTGTCTACAATTACTGGCCTTAAACCAGGTTTGGCACTGGAGGAACGGAGTCCTGTGGCCACTACCGTAACTCGCAACTGACCTTCCATCTCTGGATCAAAGACACTGCCCACAATAATGGTGGCATCCTGATCAGCAAATTCCTTGACCGCGTTACCCACATTTTCAAACTCACCCAGAGTGAGATCATATCCACTAGTGATATTAACCAAAATACCTTTGGCACCCTGCAGATTAATATCTTCCAGTAGCGGACATTTGACCGCACTCTCAGCAGCTACTGTCGCGCGATCTGGACCACTGGCCTCACCTGTACCCATCATAGCCATGCCCATTTCGGCCATCACCGTGCGTCCTTCGGCG
>CAXAJC010000190.1:0-2991 GCA_963969005.1 uncultured Cellvibrionales bacterium
TTTGGATAAAAGACAAGAAATAAAGGAAAGGAGCCGTAGGAAGCGTAAAATGTGAATAAGAGACAGGTAGATCAGCGCGATTCCCTATATGGTCTATCCCATAGTAGCTGTGCTTCTAGTGCCTCTGGTGGTAAACCGCACTGTGCCCGCTCTAGGGATGATGAAGGCTGCAGAACAAAGAGCCGCTGATGGTATAGCACCGCAACTAGTGGATGAGGCGTCTGAACAAAGCGATGCTAATAATAGCGATACTCATAACAGGGTTCAAATCTACCACTTTGTGCTACCCATTGTTGCTCTGCTGGGCTTTAGTATCTGGTACGACCTGGATGTGCAGATAGGCGTAATTATATCAGTTGCTGTCACCATTATCATGTTCGGCACACAGAGACTGATGGCCTGGACGCAAATGTTTGATGCCGTTATTGATGGAATCAAGATTATGCTACCGGCACTAACCATGGTTGTAATGGCCTTTGTCTTTAAGGAGGTCAATGATCAATTGGGATTAGCAACCTTTGTAATCACTAATGTAGCGCCCTTAATGACACCCATTACATTGCCCGCTCTCACCTTTATCACTATGGCGCTTATTGCTTTTGCCACAGGCTCAAGCTGGGGCGTATTTGCTATCGCTATCCCAATCATCTTGCCATTGGCAGACAGTGTTGGTGTCAGTATCCCATTAGCAATCGGCGCACTTATATCCGCAAGCACCTTCGGTAGTCATGCCTGCTTTTATTCTGATTCCACTGTTCTGGCGGCTCAAGGCAGTGGTTGCGATGTCATGGACCATGCGCTGACACAGATACCCTACGCGCTGATTGCTGGCGCCATATCCTGTATTGGATTAACCTTATTAGCAGCCATTTAGCGAGATCAAGTCACCATTGACTAATAATGCTGGTGTTGGGGTTCGACAAGATCTCTCAGCTGCCCAAGTTTGGGAATAATCAAAACGATAGTGAGTTACAGGGCAGCCAATTGTTGATCAATCTTTGTAGAGGAAAACAGTGACTTAAGGCTCTGCAGTTCTCTACAATAAGCCCATGCAAAGTACCCCATCAGACAGACAGATCCTAAGCGTCAGCCAGCTTAACCGCAGTGTGCGTCACCTGATTGAAACCCAGCTGCCCTTGCTGTGGGTCGAGGGCGAGATTTCCAACTTTGCTCGCCCCGGGTCGGGCCACTGGTATCTCACATTAAAAGATGATCAGGCTCAGGTGCGCTGCGCCATGTTTCGCAATGCCAACCAGAGGGTCGCTTTCCAGCCGGCCAATGGCACCCAGGTGCTGGTGCGCTGCCGCGCCGGCCTCTACGAGGGTCGCGGTGAATATCAGCTGGTTGTGGAGCATATGGAAGAAGCTGGTTTTGGAGCTCTGCAGCGTAAATTTGAGCAGCTAAAACAACAATTAAGCGACGAGGGTCTGTTTGATAACCAGCATAAACAGCCCATGCCCGATTCGGTGCGCCATATAGGGGTTATCACCTCCGCCACTGGTGCCGCGGTCAAAGATATCCTCTCGGTACTCGATCGTCGCTTTCCGACTATTAAGATTAGTATTTTCCCCACCATGGTACAGGGAGAACAGGCAGCCGGGCAGATTGTTCAGGCCATAAGCGACGCTAATCAGCACGGCGAGTGCGATGCCCTAATTGTTGGCCGAGGTGGCGGGTCCTTAGAGGATTTATGGCCCTTTAATGAAGAGACCGTAGCCCGAGCTATTTTTGCCAGTGAGATCCCAGTGGTCAGTGCAGTGGGCCATGAGGTGGACTTTACCATTGCCGATTTTGTGGCTGATTTGCGCGCTCCCACGCCCTCTGCAGCAGCCGAGCTGCTGAGCCCGGATGGCGAAGAGATGCTACACCAGTTTGAGGGTTTTGAAATACTGCTGGCAGACGCGGTCACTCGTAAAATCAGGCATTTGGAACAGCGCACCGATTACCTGCAAAAACGCCTGCAACACCCGGGCCGCAAGCTGCAAGAACAGGCCCAACATCTGGATCATTTGGATATTCGTTTACGCCGGGCTATGGCTGGGAAAATGCAGCAACAAACAACGCAGATGCAAAGCTTGCAAGATAGGCTGGTGCGCCAGAGCCCTAAAGAGGCAATTGCTCAGCGCAAGCAGGCAGTAGCTAATTCCGTGAAGCAGATGATGCGGGCTGTAAGCCAGCAGGTAGAACTCAAGCAAAGTAAAACCGCTCAGGCTATGCATCTGCTGGATACCGTGAGCCCATTAAAAACCTTGGGGCGAGGTTACTCGATTATTCGCGACAGCAATGACAAGGTGGTCAAAACAGTGGCTCAGGTCAGTGCCGGAGATACATTAAGAGGTCAGCTGACGGATGGCGAAGTGGTTTTTTCAGTGACTGAGACCACTACTAAAACCCTCTAAAATAAGGCTCTGGCGAATCACTTCACCACAATTGTGATTTTTTTAGACAACACCGGCCGAGTATGGGGCACATGTAAATGGTTACCCAGCACCAGCTGTAAACTGTGCACTCCGGGCTCCAGAGACAATGAGGTTGATGTCTGTCCCTTACCAAAATGAATAAGCTGGGCACTGCCGGGCAAAGGCATATTCATCGCAGGTAGCTCATTCATATCGATCATAAGATGGTGATGCCCACTATTACTCTGCTCAACTCCTGCTGGTGAAATACTGACATTTTTGCTCCCAAACACAATAGCTACCGGCGAGCTAACCACTTGCCCATCACCGGGCGATTCGATCCATACTTGGGCGTCAGCTGCTACATCAGAGGATAATTCGATCGTTTGTGTCATAGCCGGCATGGCAATAAAGAACGCAAGGGATAATAAAATAGAACGCCCTATCGCCAGAGCAACGGCCAGAACAGGAAAATATTTCATCGGTTTTACATCCTTTGTTAAAAGTAGTCGCTCAAATAGTCACACCTTTACAACTTTTAAGCAATGTCCTTTAGGCTCTCCCTAATCCATTATATCCATCTGTATAAAGA
>CAXAJC010000191.1:0-2964 GCA_963969005.1 uncultured Cellvibrionales bacterium
ATGCCGGATTCACTGATAACCGGGTGGGTCAGTGCCTTGCTGCCCAGTAGCGGGCTTCCGTCGGCTATGTTCCGGTCAGCAATGGATATAGGGCTTAGCAGAAGGCCAATGAGGAATGTGACAAAGACAAAAATTAGCTGGTTCATAATGTATCGAATCGACCGATTTAGTTGGGCGTATTTTTCTCCAATAATGCTGCAAACACAATAAAAACTCAGACTATTAAGTCACTATCGTGACAATTATTAGTGATTGTATAGTTGTTACAGTTTAGGGAAGAGCTACGAGAAGAAAAGCGGCAGGCCTGGCACTCATGTTAGATGCCTATTCTAGAGGTTCAGCGGAGACCACCACTCCGTTATTGTCGGCATAGAGATATTCCCCGGGAACAAAAGTCAGCCCCCCAAAGGTCACCGGAATATTAATCTCGCCAATATCCTTTTTCTCGGTCTTTACCGGATGCACGCCCAAGGCCTGTACACCAATATCTGTCGCCATAATTTCATCCACATCGCGGATACAACCATAGATAATAATCCCGGACCAGCCATTGCTTGAGGCTTTCTCCGCCAGCATATCGCCGAGACAGGCGCGGCGCATACTGCCACCGCCATCCACTACCAGCACACGGTCTTCACCTGGAGTGCCTACCAACTGCTTGACGCAGGAGTTATCTTCAAAACATTTAACCGTTACTATGGCGCCACTAAACTGCTTGCGACCACCATAGGAGCGCAACATAGGCTCCAGCACCCGCACTAAGTCCGGGTACTGGTCACAGAGGTCTGGCGTTGGTTTCATTATGCTGTGCCCTTAGCTTTCTGACGATACTGATGCAGCAGAGGCTCGGTGTAGCCGCTGGGCTGCGCCAGGCCTTTAAACACTAGATCGCAGGCGGCCTGAAAGGCAATGCTATTGGTAAAATCAGTACTCATAGGCACATAGTCTGCATCACCGGCATTCTGGCTATCGACCACTGCCGCCATACGCTGCAAGGTTTCCATAACCTGCTGTGCTGAACAGATACCATGATGCAACCAGTTAGCCATATGCTGGCTGGAAATCCGCAATGTAGCCCTGTCTTCCATAAGGCCGACATTATCGATATCTGGCACCTTGGAACAACCAACACCCTGCTCGACCCAGCGCACCACATAGCCGAGCAAGCCCTGGGCGTTATTATCCAGCTCAAGCTGAATCTGCTCAGCGCTGAGCTGGGTATCGCCCAGCAAAGGAATAGTTAAAATATCATCGACATTGGCTGGCTGGCGCTGCATCAACTCATCCTGAAGGCTCGCAACATCAACCTGATGATAGTGCATGGCATGTAGAGCTGCAGCTGTGGGGGATGGTACCCAGGCTGTGTTGGCTCCGGCTTTGGGGTGGCCAATCTTGACTTGCATCATATCCGCCATATTGTCCGGCACTGCCCACATACCCTTGCCAATCTGAGCCTTGCCTTTTAACCCACAAGCCAAGCCAACATCCACATTCTGGTCTTCATAGGCAGAGATCCAGGTCATAGCTTTGAGGTCTGCCTTAAGGGCAAAGGCCCCTGCCTGCATACTGGTATGAATCTCGTCCCCAGTGCGATCTAGGAAGCCAGTGTTAATAAACACGACTCTGCCTCTGGCGGCACGAATACATTCTTTAAGATTGACTGAGGTGCGGCGCTCCTCGTCCATAATGCCCCCCTTGATGGTATGGCGCTCCAGTCCCAGCGCATCTTCAATGGCATCAAAGAGGTCATTGGTAAAGGCGACTTCTTCAGGACCATGCATCTTGGGTTTTACAATATAGATGCTGCCTGCATCGGAGTTGCTGTGGCTACTTGATCCCTGTAAATCCTGCATTGAAATCAGACTGGTAATCATGGCATCCATAATGCCCTCTGGAATTTCCAAACCATTGTCATAATGAATCGCTGGGTTGGTCATCAGATGGCCAACATTGCGCACAAACATCAGGCTGCGACCCTTAAGTACCAGTTGCTGTCCATTGGCAGCTACAAACTCCCGGTCATTATTCATACGCCTGACAAAGGTCTTACCACCGCGATCAATGGATTCTTCCAAAGTGCCATTGATCAGACCATGCCAGTTGCCATAGGCCAGTGCTTTATCCTCTGCATCTACCGCAGCGACCGAGTCCTCACAATCCATAATGGTGGTGAGTGCGGCTTCAAGCACAATATCTTTAACCCCGGCCAAATCACTGGCCCCCACCTGATGATTAGAATCGACTTGAATTTCAATATGTAAGTTGTTGTTTTGTAACAATATAGAGCTGGGTGAATCTGGGTTACCCAGATAGCCTGACAGCTGTTTGGGGTTGTCCAGTGCTGTAATAGAGCCATTGGTCAGAGACAATTCCAGCTTCCCATTGTTGATTCTGTAGGCGTTTACCTCAGCATGGGAAGCATCTTTTAATGGAGCCGCCTGATCAAGGAAGTTACGGCCATAATCAATCACTTTCTGCCCGCGAACAACATTATAGGCGCCAGCTTTCTCTGCTCCACAGTCTTCGCTGATTACATCATTGCCATACAGCGCGTCATACAGGCTGCCCCAGCGAGCATTTACTGCATTTAATGCGAAGCGGGCATTCATAATAGGCACCACAAGCTGGGGCCCGGCCTGTATAGCTATTTCTCTGTCCACATTTTCAGGACTAATGGCAAAATCTGGGCCTTGGGGCACCAGATAACCAATATCGTCAAGGAATTTTTTGTATTTAGGGAAATCAAGCTGATTGCTCTGGTGCCACTGATCTATCTGGGCCTGCAAACGCTCGCGCTTGTCTAAAAGAGCAATATTTTTTGGTGCAAATCTGTGCACAATGTCGGCAAAGGCGCGCCAGAAGTCATCTGCACCGATGCCTACGGCGGGACAGATCTCCTCGGTTACCAGATTATAAATTGGCGGGGCTATTTTAAGCCCTGAATGCTCTATGGGATGCATGATC
>CAXAJC010000192.1:0-2893 GCA_963969005.1 uncultured Cellvibrionales bacterium
ACCGATAAGCCGGGTTCTGTCGTGGACAGTCATTCATCTGGGACAAACGTCACCGTTTGCCTCAAGCAACCTACCCGTTCCCAACGCGGGCCGCGCCATAAGGGAACCTATTTGGTCTTGCTCCGAGTGGGGTTTACCATGCCACTGCTGTTACCAGCAGCGCGGTGCGCTCTTACCGCACCCTTTCACCCTTACCTGTGTTCGCGAACGAATCATCGGCGGTCTGCTCTCTGCTGCACTGGCCGTGGGCTTCCGCCCCCCAGGCGTTACCTGGCACTCTACCCTGTGGAGCCCGGACTTTCCTCTGTGATGCACCCTTTTAAACGCTAGCGAATAAGCGAGAAATCAGCACAGCGACTGTCTAGTCAACTCGTCGCGGAGGATAACATAGGTTGGAGTTGTTATAGAGGTTTATTGGTTTTGGCATATGTGAGGCAATGATGATGAAAATTTTACAAGCTTTTCAACACTTCCAATGGTGGTTGCACTACTGCTTTACGACTGTAACCCAGACCCAGAGTACCCACCAAAACCGCACCAGCCAGAGGTCCTACCAGCCACAGCCAGGGATGCAGCGCAAAGGGCAGATCAAACATAAACCGCTGCAGTAGAGCCACAGCAACCTCAGCACCCATTGCCGCCAGCAGACCAGCCATCAAACCCAGAACACTAAACTCCACCAACTGAATGCCTAGAATTAATCGCCTTGAACTACCCAAGGTGCGCAATATCGCGCTCTCCTGCAACCGCTCGGCCATGGACAAACTGACTGCGGCAAACATAACCAGCACTCCACAGGCCAGTATCAGCATAGTCATAACCTCAAGACCACTTGTGACCTGACCAACAATGGTGCGAATGCGATCAATAATTTTATCCAGCTCAATAACCTGCACCGTGGGGTAAGCTCGCAATAGATCATTGACCAACAGCTTTTGCTGGGCAGGAATATACAGGCTGGTCATATGGGTGCGCGGATAATCTTCCAGTAGACCCTCCGGGAAGAGGAAATAAAAATTCGGTGTCATATTGTCCCAGTTTAAACTTCTGGTACTGGTCACCTGTGCCTTAAAGATCAAACCACCCACACTAAAGGTAAGCTGATCACCAATGGTAAGACCCAGCTCGCCAGCCAACTCATCTTCAAGGGAAACAGGCGCGATATCCCCGGACAGATCCAGCTCGTCCCACCATTTACCCTCAGTTAGCTTATTGCCCTCGGGCAATTCCGTGGTCCAACTTAAATTAAGCTCACGGCGAAACGATTCGTGACTGTCCCGCTGAGTCTCGGTAATAGGCAGGCTGTTAACCTCAGTCATACGGCCACGAACCATGCTATACCAACCAGCCGTCTGCAGGTTCTGGTCAGTCACCAGATCGCGTACCCCATCCAGCTCGTAGGGGGCGACATTGAGCAAGAAATGGTTGGGGGCATCATCCGCCAACTGCCACCGCCATTCATCAATTAGGGAAGTACGCACCACCGTCATAATCATCAGCAATGCAATAGCACCAGAGAAACCCACCATCTGAATAATACTCTGGGATTTGCGTCGCCATAGATTACTCGAAGCCAGTCGCCAGATACTGCCCAGCTTTTGACCGTAGGTTTTGCCCAATCGCAGCAGCAGCAAACCAATCACCAGTGTGGCAGCAGCTGTCAGCGCAAAGCCCGCCAAAATAGCCAGAGACAGATAAAAACTATTGCTGTACCAAAACAACAGCCCCGCCACCGCAGAGACTCCGAATAGACCACGCACCACAGAGCTAACGGGAGCCACCTGCACATCCTGGCGCAACACCGCTAATGGCGACTGTGCAGGCAGATGCCAGAGTGCCGGCAAGGTAAAGCCACCCAGGCACAGCAGGCCCGTCGCCATGCCGGTTATCCAGGGGCGAATACCTGCCATTGGCAGACTGATAGGCAACCATTCCCGCACCACCGAGATCAACAACTCATGAAAACCATAGCCCACCAACAACCCCAGCACTGAGCCTCCAACACCGAGCCAAAGACTCTGCTGCAGATACAGACTACGCACCGCACTGGCGGAAATACCCCAACTCTTTAAAAGTGCTACCTGTTGAGTCTGCCCGGCGGCAAAATGATAGCTGGCCAGCGCCAGAGCAATACCAGCCAACACCACCCCAATGCTACCTGCCAGCAATAAAAAACGTCGCCCTTTATCCATAGTACTGGCGATACTGGCCTGGGCTTCATTCGGCGTGATTAAGCGTTCATGGACATCGAGCTGGGGCTTAAGCCAAGCCATATAGTCCCTAAAGCCCTGGGTACCACTGGCACCCTCAGCGAGCAAATATCTATAGGTGACCCGGCTGCCTGGCACAATAATACCGGCGGCCGGTAGATCAGCTGTGTTCATTAATACCCGGGCACCAAATGCGCCAAAGGAACTACCATCTGGTTCTTCCACCACCACCTGGGTCGCTTTTAAGCGAATATCGCCCAGCTCAATCTGATCCCCCAGTTGGATATTCAGCAGCGGCAATAATCGCGCATCAACCCAAGCCTCGCCCATGGCAGGACCAAAGTCCACAGACTCTATCAGGTTGGTATCAGCGGTAAATGGAGTGGTGGTTCGGCGCAGCTTACCCTTAAGAGGATAGGTATTATCTACTGCCTTGATAGAAGCCAGATGCATATCATCTTGGTGGTACACCATAGAGGCAAAACTCAACACATTGGCAGTTTGTACTTGCTGCTGCTCTGCCGCAGCTACCCATTCAGGATTGGTGGCGCGACCACTGCGCACCACCCGGTCAGCGGCCAGAAAGGCGCTGGACTCAGCGGTTAGCGCACGCTCTATTCGCTCTGCCAACAGAGACACCGAGCTCACCACAGCGACAGCCAGCACAAGAGACCAGATAATTA
>CAXAJC010000193.1:0-2891 GCA_963969005.1 uncultured Cellvibrionales bacterium
AGTCTGAGTCGGATTACCGGCTTTAGTTATCTATTGGGTTGTTAAGTGTTTTTTTGGATCGTGGCGGTCAAAGTGGGAGAGGGCTGCCCCGATTCGCCGTGAACCCATCCCTGTGGGTTGGAGTGCGGCATCCATGCCGCACACTGTCGGGGGCAGCCTTCTCCAACTCTGACCTTAAGCTGAGACTTCAGGTTATTTTTCCCATTGGTTTTTAGAGTACTAAAGGTTAGGTTTAAGGGCGTAACCGAGGGAGGTCTTTCGGGATCGTGCGCCGTAGGGAACGGCGCTCGAACGCCCATGGATGGCTTGAGTGAATCCCGAAAGACCTCCCTCGGTTGCGACCGCCCCACACCTAAAACAGCACACCTTCCTCTACCCAAACCAAAAAAAAGGCCGCCATTTGAGGCAGCCTATTTGAGAGCTATGTATCTAAATTATCGCCGGCCCTCAAAAAACCATTTCCGGAACATTGTCAGGAATAACCAACTCCCCACTAGTCAGGTTAGCGATCTCTTCAACAGTGACGCTCGGTGCCCGCTCCCGCAAAATAAACTTACCGCCTTCTATATCCAGCAATGCCAAATCAGTAAGCACTCGTTTGATACAACCCTTGCCAGTAAGCGGCAATGTGCATTCCGATAGCAGTTTAGAGGCACCGGACTTGGATGCATGAGTCATGGTGACAATAATATTATCAGCGCCAGCCACCAGGTCCATGGCCCCACCCATGCCCTTAATCAGTTTGCCCGGAATCATGTAGGAGGCGATATTACCCTGGCAATCCACCTCAAAGGCACCCAGTACAGTCAAATCCACATGACCGCCGCGAATCATTGCGAAAGACTCAGCAGAGGAGAATAGAGACGCACCTCTAACCATAGTGACTGTTTGCTTGCCAGCATTGATTAGGTCAGCATCCACCTCTTCATCCACAGGGAAAGGCCCCATTCCCAACAGACCATTTTCAGATTGCAGCATGACCTCCATATCATCGGGGATAAAATTAGCCGCCAATGTTGGGATACCTATTCCAAGGTTGACGTAATAGCCATCTTTAAATTCCTGGGCGACCCTTTGCGCCAGCTGATCTCGAGTTAAAGCCATATCCAATTCTCCTTATGCGTTGCGCACAGTGCGCTGTTCAATGGTTTTCTCAAATGTTCCTTTAATCAGGCGGTTGACATAGATGCCTGGCAGATGGATTTCATCCGGATCAAGCTCGCCAACCTCGACAATTTCCTCCACCTCAACCACAGCAATCTTGCCGGCTGTAATTGCTGAGGGGTTAAAGTTGCGGGCTGTCTTGCGAAACATCAGATTGCCATGGCGATCAGCTTTCCAGGCTTTAGCAATGGAAAAGTCACCGTTTAGAGCGTCCTCAAGAATATAATGACGGCCATTAAATTCGCGGACCTCCTTGCCTTCGCCCACTGGTGTGCCATAGCCGGTGGAAGTGTAAAAAGCCGGAATACCGGCACCGCCAGCGCGCATTTTCTCTGCTAGGGTGCCCTGGGGTGTGAGTTCGACTTCCAGTTCCCCACTCATCATCTGAGTTTCAAAGAGAGCATTTTCGCCGACATAGGATGAGATCATCTTTTTGATCTGCTTGTCTTCAAGCAGCAGGCCCAATCCATGGCCGTCTGTACCGGCATTATTGGAGGCAATTATCAATCCTTTGGTGCCTTTGCGTTTAATCTCTTTGATCAGGTTTTCCGGTATCCCGCACAGGCCGAAACCCCCGGAAATAATTGTCATATTGTCTTCAAGGCCGTCCAGGGCCTCTTCATAACTGGTTACCACCTTGTCAAATCCAGACACAGTAATCTCCTGCTGCTTAGCTTGGTTTTGGGTAAGGATTGCACAGAGTGCAAGAAATCTTTATATTTAACAAATTGTAAATTTAAAACAATTAATAAAAGTAAACTATTAATGCCCATACCGATTAATCAGGTAATTGCTTTTAGCGCTGTGGCTCGAACAGGCAGTTTTGCCGAGGCGGCGATCCAGTTGCATCTGTCCCAGCCAGCGCTCAGTATTGCGATTAAAAACCTTGAGCAAGGTCTGGGTGGCAAACTGCTGGCTCGTACCACCAGGTCGGTGTCGCTGACACCGGAGGGCAAAGCCTTTTATCCAGTGGCACGGCGGCTGCTCGCCGATTGGGAGCAATCTCTACAGGATGTGCGCAACCACTTTGCGCTGCGCCGGGGCAAGCTCGATATAGCGGCGATGCCCACTTACACCACCAATCTACTACCTAAAATACTAGCCGGCTTTCACCGCCAATATCCGGATATTCATGTGACGGTGCATGATGTGGTTGCTGAGAATGTGGTTGAAATGGTCAGGGAGGAGCGCTGTGAACTTGGTATTACCTTTGACCCAGGAGATGCTCCGGATCTGCATTTTCAGCCATTATTCCGGGATCGTTTTATCGCCATTTTGCCCGCCAGCCACAGCCTGCTGAACCAGAGCAAGCTGAGCTGGGCTGATGTACTGGCCCACCCCCATATAAGTCTGCAGCGACCAGCGGGTACCAGAGCATTGATTGATCAGGCTCTGGCGGAAGAGGGGTTGGTGCTGACACCGGCTTTTGAATCGCACCAGTTGGTTAGTATTGGGCGCATGGTTAGCGAAGGGTTGGGACTAAGTGTGGTGCCGAGCACCAGCCGCGGGCAAATGGAAGAGATGGGTTTGCACTGTCGCCCTGTAGTTGCTCCGGTTATTACCCATAAGTTGGGCGTTATTACTCGCCGACAGCAGGAGCTGTCTGTGGCAGCCATGGCAATGGAGGAGCTGATCAAGGCTGCCAGCGGGCAGTCCTGACCCCTGTGCTTTACGTTATAGAAGGTCCTGCAGCGCTTCCATCACTTTGTCACCAAACTCGGTGGTGC
>CAXAJC010000194.1:0-2867 GCA_963969005.1 uncultured Cellvibrionales bacterium
TAAATTTGATAATCTCAAGGTCACCACATTTCCAACCAGTACTGTGGTGCAGGGTGATTATGTCTGCGCCATGAAAGCGGTACAGGACACAATAGCAGCCTGCTATGAGGAATTTAATATGGCGATTTACGTGGCCAAAATTATCCCTGGATACGAGGCACTATAAATCGTGCTTAGCTTTTTTGACCTGGAGACACTGGCGGTAGTTTTGGCTATCGCCTATCTCCTTTTAGCGATGAAAGAGAACAGCCTGTGTTGGTACTGTGCCTTTTTTAGTACCGCTATTTATATCTATATATTTGGTGATGTCAGCTTGTATATGGAATCTGCGTTAAATATTTATTACATGGCGATGGCAGTTTATGGCTGGTATCAATGGCGGTATGGTGGGGCTGGCGGCGCTGGCCATGCTATCTGTCGCTGGAGTTTTGAGCAGCATGCCATCGCAATGCTGTTGATTCTTGCCGGAACATTGCTGTCTGGCTATCTACTTGATACCAACACAGATGCTAAATTGCCCTATTTGGACTCATTTACCACTTGGGCCAGTGTCATGACTACCTTGATGGTGGCGCGTAAAGTGCTGGAAAACTGGCTGTACTGGATGGTGATTAACTCTGCTTCCATATTTATGTTTATCGATCGAGAGCTCTATCAAACTGCAGCAATGCTTGGGTTATACTTAGGGCTATCCATAATTGGTTACTTTGCTTGGAGAAAAGTCTATCTCAACCAGAACCCAACAGCTTTTGCAGAAAACCCTGCATAATTGGCAGCAATGGCAAACCACGTCAAAACTGGACTATCAGCCTGAAGTCGTTAGGGAATTGGTTGGCGGCCGCACCAACAAAACCTTTCTCGTGGCTGCAGATGATTTTCAAGCGGTGGTCAGAATCAACTCTCCGGTCAGTTCAAGGCTGGGTATTGATCGCCAGCGTGAGGCGAGAATTCTGGGGCTTTTACAGTCAACTGGCCTGGTTCCTAAAGTCTACTTTATGAATGCTGAGGTACTGGTTAGCGAATTTATTGAGGGTGAGTGCCTTAATAGCAAAAGCTTAAAAAGTACCCATATTATGGAATCTCTCTCTGCGGCACTACGGCTGGTGCAGTCGGTGAAAATGCCTGACGAGAGTCCCCGCAACTATCTCGAATACTGTCAGAATTACCTTGCGCAGCTCAATGATGATATCGTTTCTTCATCGGTTAAGGCGGAGATAGAGGTGGCTGCGCTGGAGCTTGATAATGAGGATTGGCAGCCGGTAATTTGTCACCATGATCTGGTGCCGGAAAACATAATCGTCAATGAACGTGGTTTATTTATTATTGATTGGGAATACGCCGCTCTGGGTCATCCAAGACTGGATTTTATCCGTCTGTACGATGGCGACTATGGTTTAGCTGGCCAGCAGGAAGGGGCCATGGCGTCATTATTTAAAGTCAAACAGGCAATGGATAAGCTCTGGTTGGCAGTACAATTATAGGATTGATCAGCATGGCAGATAGCTATAACGAACTAACCGCGCAAGAAAAATACGTTATTCAGCAGAAGGGCACCGAGGCGCCTTTTGTTGGCGAGTACACAGATAACAAAGCCCAGGGCCTGTATCAGTGCAAACAATGTGATGCTCCCCTTTACCGCTCGGAACATAAATTCCCCTCACATTGCGGCTGGCCCAGTTTTGATGATGAGATTGACAACGCGGTGCGCCGTGAGCCTGATGCCGACGGTCGGCGAGTGGAAATTGTCTGTGCCAATTGCGGTGGCCATCTCGGCCATGTTTTTGAGGGTGAAGGTTTTACCGACAAAAATATCCGCCACTGTGTCAACAGTATCTCTATGGTCTTTGTTGCGTCTGAGAGTTAGTCACGAAAGTTTTTAAACTGAAACGGTTGCCCCAGGTCGGCTTCACGGACCATTGCCATCACAGCCTGTAAATCATCGCGCTTTTTGCCGGTAACCCGCACCTGGTCGCCCTGAATGGCGGCCTGAACCTTGAGTTTTTTATCTTTGATCAGTTTGACGATCTTTTTACTTATTTCGGCGCTTATACCCTGTTTAAAGCTAACCTCCAGCGAGAATGTTTTGCCGCGATGCACAGATTCATCATTGCACTCGATAACTCTTGGATCAATTTTGCGCTTGATCAACTGAGCGCGAAAAATATCCAATAACTGCTGACATTGGAAGTCCGCTTCCGTTTTAATGGTGACTACCTCATTGGCTAGGCTGATACTGGCGTCAACGCCACGAAAGTCGAATCTTGTCGACAGTTCTCGCTCAGCATTATCTGTGGCGTTTAGTATCTCAGCGGTATCAACTTCAGAAACAATATCTACGCTTGGCATGGTCTGACTCTCAACTGGATATGAGTTATGATTTTAAACCAGTCGGTGTATCACAGACCAGCCTGAATAGTATAAATGGGGTAATTCAAACAATGAAAAAAAAGTGTGTTTGTTGCAGTCAAAAACCGTTCGCGGAATGCTGTGAACCGCTGCTGAATGAGTCTCAGTCTGCGTCAACACCGGAGCAGTTAATGCGCTCCAGATACAGTGCCTATTCCCTGGGCGGTTATGGCAATTATTTACTTAAAACCTGGTTTGCCCCCATGGCAAAAGGTCTTTCAATTGAAGAGCTGTCGAGATCGGATACTGAATGGGTCGGATTACAGATCGTGGATTCTGGTGTCAGTGGCAAGAGCGGTTGGGTTGAATTTAAGGCGGTCTACAAAGATAAAAATAGGTCTGTGGAGATGCATGAGAAATCGGTGTTTACACTGCAGGGTCAGCGCTGGTTCTATGTAGGTGGAGAAGTGTCGCACAGCGAGCTCTAGATACAGTAAGCCGGGAAAATTTTGCCGCTAGGG
>CAXAJC010000195.1:0-2849 GCA_963969005.1 uncultured Cellvibrionales bacterium
GCGCAATATGGGTGTAGGTCTGGGTTACACCATGATTGCCCTTGCTTCTTTAGACAAAGGTATTGGCAAACTACAGCTTAACAATGAACGCCTGGCAGCAGATCTGGATGCCAGCTGGGAAGTGTTAGCTGAGCCGATTCAAACAGTAATGCGCCGCTACGGCATTGAAGAGCCCTATGAAAAGCTTAAAGCCCTGACCAGAGGCAATGTGATGGATCAGGCTACTATACAGTCATTTATCGATACTCTGGATATGCCAGAACAGGCCAAAACTGAACTTAAAAAGCTGACTCCGGCTCTGTATACAGGCAATGCCGGGCAGCAGGCAAAAGACCTTTAAGAGCCAGATCAATGTCTGACTTCCCTATTCTTGGTGACATAGGCGCAGAGGAATTTCTCGCTGATTACTGGCAGAAAAAGCCTCTGCTGGTGCGCGGTGCTATTATTGACTTTGAGCCACCTATTGATGGTGATGAACTGGCTGGCCTGGCGCTCGAGGCAGAGGTGGAGTCCAGACTGATTGTGGGCTCGGACTGGCAAATGGAACAGGGTCCCTTTGCAGAGTCGCGTTTTGCCAACCTGCCCCCGTCAAATTGGTCACTGCTGGTTCAGGCGGTAGATCTATGGGTACCGGAAGTGGCCGAACTATTACAGCACTTCAGCTTTCTGCCAGCCTGGCGTATTGATGACATTATGGTTAGCTATGCTGAAGATGGTGGCGGTGTCGGCCCGCACTTTGACTACTATGATGTATTTCTTCTGCAGGGCAGTGGCAGGCGCAAATGGCAGATCGGCCAGCATTGTGACGGCAACAGCCCCATGGCAGATAATGCCAATCTAAAAATACTGGCTGATTTTACTGCTACAGATGAATGGATTCTGGAACCGGGTGATATGCTTTATATACCACCTAAAGTGGCCCACTGGGGCACTGCTGTAGGCGACTGTACTACCTTTTCTATCGGCTTTAGGGCCCCAGCCGCCACCGAAATGCTCGATGATCTGGCCACAGAGCTGCTCAGTCGCGGCCCGGCATCGACGTTTCTGACGGATCCACCACTGCGGCCTGAGTTAGCTGGCGACAGTATCTCACCGGCCTATATAGCCCAGATCAAATCTCTGCTGCTGGAGACTTTAAATGATGATCAACTACTGGCGGAATGGTTTGCCCAGTATATGACAGAGCCAAAGTACCCAATGCTTGTGGATGAGACGGGGGAGAGACGCACTGCCTCTATCCAGACCTCTAAACCTGATGGCTCTGCCGTTATCAGTCATTACGAAAATGGTCTGAAGATATAGCCTTACAGGCTCTCAGCCGCCACAGCACCAGCGCCCTGCCTGCGGCTATCTGGAGCTCCATGGAGTCGACCATCGATATTTCTGAGAATGCTCTGGGAGGCACCCAAGCGGCCATTGCTGTCATTGAGAATATGTCCCATATCGCCCAATATCGCTTTGCTATCCTCAGATAGCCCCGGCTCATAATAAATATTGTCCGGCAGCCATTGATGGTGGATTCTTGGGGCTCTGGTCGCCTCGGCAATATTCATATCGAACTCAATAACATTGAGCAATATCTGCATCACGATAGTAATAATGGTACTGCCGCCGGGAGTACCAGTTGCCAGCATTGGCTCACCCTCGGCGTCGAATACAATAGTCGGTGTCATAGAGCTGAGTGGTCGCTTGCCCGGCTGAATACCATTGGCAATACCACCCACCAGCCCATAGCCATTGGGGAACCCTGGCTTAGACGAGAAATCATCCATTTCATTATTAAGCAGAAACCCGGCGCCGGCCACAGAAATACCACTGCCATAGGAAAAGTTGAGGGTATAGGTATTGCTAACCACATTACCCCAGCGATCCCAGGTGCTGAAATGGGTTGTCTCAGTGCTTTCTGGTGGCTGTTGGTTGGGATCCACAGGACGGTTAGTTTCCCCGAGACCCGGCTGGATATTTGCTGAGCGGCTGGAGGCCTTTGGATTGATTTGCTGGCGCAGGGTAGCTGCATAGCCCTTATCGATAAGCTGAGCCACTGGCACAGGGAAAAAGTCCGGATCGCCCAGATACAGGCTGCGATCTGCATAGGCTCGACGCATGGACTCAACTAACCGGTGAATATAGGCAGCACTGTTGTGCCCCATTCCCCTGAGGTCCCAGCCCTCAAGAATATTGAGCATCTGTATAAGATGCACGCCACCGGAAGATGGCGGTGGCATGGCGCAGAGGCGGTGCTCGCGGAAGCTGCCACAGACTGGTGTTCGCTCGACCACTTTGTAGTTGGCAAGATCCTGTTTGCTGATCAGCCCCCCGGAGCGCTGCATCTGATCCACAATCAAGTCTGCAGTTTTACCTTGATAGAAATCCTTGCCTGCGCTGGTCATAATTCTTGTCAAAGTATTGGCCAGATCTTTTTGTACCAGTTTATCTCTGTGCTGATACAGCGAGCCATCGGCTTTGTAAAAATACTTTTTCGAGCCGGGATCCTTCTGGAGCCGCTCTGAACGCGAGCGCAGAGAGTCAGATAGGTCAGGGCCAACAGCGAAGCCGTTGCGAGCGAGTTTAATGGCAGGTTTTAGCACCTGCCTGAGGTTCAGTACGCCATAGTTTTCCTGGGCATAAATAAGCCCAGCTACCGTACCGGGAACCCCGGAAGAAAAGATACTAAACCGAGCTTTAAGATTATCCACATCTCCTTCGCCATCGAGAAACATATCTTTAAAGGCTTCCCTGGGCGCCATCTCGCGGTAGTCGATGGCAATGGTTTTGTTGCTCTCGGCCAGATGCACCATCATAAAGCCGCCGCCACCAAGATTGCCGGCCCGGGGTAATGTCACTGCCAG
>CAXAJC010000196.1:0-2819 GCA_963969005.1 uncultured Cellvibrionales bacterium
CCACTGCACCAAGGCCATAAGACCCCGCATCCCCCAAAACAAGTCGCCCTGAAATGACATTAAAGATCAGAAAGAACCCTGTTGTAGTGGTCAATATCGAATATATTGCCGCATCGCTTTCTAGAGAAAACACCAAGAAAGCGATAAAGAAAATGCCGGGCATTAAACCATTGGCACCATCAGCCATATTGGTTGCATTCAGAAAACCGACACAGAAAATCACGGTCATTAGCCACGCCACAGGCGGATAGGCCAGCAGCATATCTAAACCAGGAATCCCAAGCGCTGATGGCACCAGGTCTGGCCAAAACCCAATCGTCACCAAAAACACCAGGGCCTTAAATAGCAGCCTAAATCTCGGCTTGAGACTGTCATTCTGGATATCCTCTAACAACCCAAGAAATGCACAGGACAAACAAGCCAACCAAGCAAACAAATGAACACCTAGAGGGCCGTTACCAAGCCCAGAGCCGTTAGCCGCGAAATCAACCAACAACAAAACAACACTGCAGCCTATAATCACTGCGCCACCCAAACGAGATGCTTGCGCCTCTCCAATCCCATGCTTGTCTACCTGATCGACCGCATAGCTCTGCCTTGTAATCCACTGCATCAGCACCATGCCAAACAGCCCCGGCAAACCAAACAGAGTGACTGACAGAATAGTCATCACAAACAGCTTCGCCAATTCCTTTTCAGATAGCAGCAATCTATTCATTCAATAATCCTGATAGGTTGACCATACAAAACCAATGCTCTCGATTGCACTCAACCATTGGGCGACTTTGGTTTGTAAAGACTGTCAGCAGCCTCTTTACTGAACTTTTAATCGGCGTTGACACTAGCATACAAGTGCCGCTCTAAAATTTAGCGAGCCGCAAGTATAATCGGATTCAGGAATATTTAAACAATAAGATTTTGACGATACCAAGCAATAGTCTTGGTGATATCTGACGGAAGGTTTTATCTGGCTGCCAAGCCAAGTCTGCCACCACAGAGTTTTACCGCTGCATCACCGCTGTGTTTTAAAACAAGTCCTTGGATTTGTATCTACGTTATGTCTGGACCTTAATTAAAAGCAACGCATTAAATCATCCTGAGCTTACTCAGCCGCTGCATTCAACTTTAAATCACGCAATGGCATTGAGGCTTTAATCTGCTGATTGAGCAGTTTAATCAGAATAATTGCCCGACTATTGCCATCAGGCTGAGAGAAGACACCATTGAGGCCTCGAAATGGGCCGTCCAATATTTCCAACTGGTCTCCGGGTTTGGGCAGGCTGGGGGAATCAATTCCTTCTTCGAGAGCAACTCGCTGCTTTAATCCACTGATAAGCTCCTCTGGCACATGCGCCGGCTTGCCGGAAAAACTGACGAACTGGCTCACTCCTCGCGTCGAGCGGATGCTGGTGGCAGAAACCTTATGCTGATCGAAGTTAACAAACAGATACCCCGGGAACAGCACCTCTTCAACGACCATGCGCCGCCCGCGGGAAATTTTTTCCATATTAACCATCGGACAAAAAGACACCACTCCCTGACGCTCCAGATTTTCCGCGGCCCGGCGTTCCTGGCGAGGTTTGGTTTTTACTAAAAACCACATATCCATATATAAATACCCTTAGTCATTATTTTTATACAATTTTTAGTAACAACTACTCCGCTTCCAGCAGAGCAAGAAGTTCAGATTCACGCCTGGCCAGCAACTCTCTATCGCCTTTAGTTTCCAGATTGAGCCTTACCACTGGCTCGGTATTGCTCATGCGCAGATTAAACCGCCAATCGCAAAATTCCATAGACACACCATCTGAGGTATCGACCGTTAGAGCCTCGCTCTGATAATACTCGCGGACTCGGGCAATGGCCGCAGGGGGATCTGCGATAGCACGGTTGATTTCTCCCGGAGATGGATAGGCCTCAACCATGGCTCGTACCAACTCAGACAGAGGCTTGCCGCTGCTGCTAATCAACTCCATCACCAGCAACCAGGGAATCATGCCACTGTCACAGTAGAAGAAGTCGCGGAAATAATGATGGGCACTCATCTCGCCGCCATAGACAGCATCTTCGGCTCTCATTCGCTCCTTGATAAAAGCATGACCAGTTTTTGACTGCACCGCAGTACCGCCGCCTTGCTCTACTATATCAATGGTATTCCAGGTCAAGCGCGGGTCATGCACTATGCTGGCGCCAGGGTTTTTACGTAAAAAAGCCTCCGCCAGCAAGCCTACAATATAGTACCCCTCAATAAAATTACCCAGCTCATCCACCAAAAAACAGCGATCAAAGTCACCATCCCAGGCAATCCCCATATCAGCGCCGTGCTCCAGCACAGCATCAATAGTAGGAGCTCTGTTCTCATGCAAGATAGGATTGGGAATACCATTAGGAAAGGTGCCATCAGGCTGGTTATTGATCTTGATAATCTCTACCGGCACATTGAGCTCAGCAAACCGATCTTCAAAAGCATCCACCACATGGCCTGCAGCGCCATTGCCAGCATTCATGACCAGTTTGAGAGGGACTAGTTTGTCAGGTTGAATATAGCCGAGCAGGTGATCCAGATAGTCATCCAGAATTGACAGCTGCCTGTAGCCGCCACGGGTCGACGGATCCGCAGGCGCAAAATTATTTGTCTCGGCAAGTTGTTTAATATCTAGCAATCCAGTGTCCGAACTAATAGGCCTGGACCCCTCTCGAATTGGCTTCATACCATTGTAATCAATCGGATTGTGGCTGGCTGTAACCTCAATGCCACCATCTGCCTTAAGGTTTGAGGTGGCAAAATAAACTTCTTCAGTCCCCACCATACCTATATC
>CAXAJC010000197.1:0-2801 GCA_963969005.1 uncultured Cellvibrionales bacterium
GGATCCCGAAGAAGAAAATATTGCCGAATCTGATCCATTGCTACAGGAGGCAGGTCATATTTTAACTGACCAAATACTCTTGCAGGCTGGACTAAAAAAAACTGGTCAGCCTCAACTGGCACAGATCAATAAAAAATCAACTGAATGAGCCCAACCCCAGTGATGACTAAAACCCGCATTATTTCGTTTAATGTTAATGGCCTCCGTGCCCGCCTACATCAGCTACAGGCGGTAATTGATCAGCATAGTCCGGATATTATCGGGCTTCAGGAAACCAAAGTCAGCGATGAGGAATTCCCTCTCGAAGCCATTGCAGATATGGGTTACAACGTCGATATCCACGGTCAGAAAGGTCATTATGGCGTCGCTCTGTTGAGCAAAATTGCCGCCAGTAAAATTACCAGAGGCTACCCAAGCGATGAGGCTGAAGCCCAGCGCCGAATGATCCATGGGGAGTATAGTATTAACGGCGATACCATCCATGTGATCAATGGCTATTTCCCTCAGGGCGAAGGCCGTGCTCACCCAACCAAATTCCCCGCAAAGCAAAAGTTTTATGCTGATTTATTACTGTATCTACAAGATAACTTCAGTCCTGAAGACAAAGTGGTGGTGATGGGTGATATGAATGTAGCGGCAGCCGACATAGATGTTGGCATCAAGCCGGAAAATGCCAAGCGCTGGTTAAAGACTGGCAAATGCGCCTTCCTCCCTGAAGAGCGTGAATGGCTGCAGCGCCTCTGCGACTGGGGACTACAGGATAGCTATAGATCTATGAATGCGGAAGATACAAGGTCCTACAGCTGGTTTGACTATCGCAGCCGCGGCTTTGAGCAGGATCCCAAGAGCGGGCTGCGCATTGATCTTATACTGGCTTCCCATGCTGCCATGCACCAGTTGCAAGATACCGGCATTGATTTTGAGGCGCGGGCCTCAGAAAAGCCTTCGGATCACTGTCCTATCTGGGCCGATTTTAGTCTTTAGTCCATATATCAGCTTAGGGCTATATATCAGCTTAAGGCTATATATCAGCTTAAGGCTATATATTGGCTAACGCTATAGGCTTTAAATAGTCATTGCAGTCAACCGATTATCGGTAGCCGCGTTCTATCATGCAACGAACCCAATGCTGGAGATCGACATGAAACGAGCAGTTATTATTAGCACCGCAGTTATTGCCATGCTGGCATTTCCTGTCAATGCCATAGCCGATAAAAATCACAAGGGTTACCATAAGCATGAGCAACGGTGGGAGCACCATCGGGACCAGCGCCGAGCTGATGCCAAGCACCGGCCCATACACAAGGCAAAGCATGCCAATTATATTGTAAAAACTGATTATCGCGCTGTTAAGCACAGAGTTAAGCAAAGAGTTGAGCAAAGAGTTAACCACAGTGCCAAACATCATAGAAGCGCGCAGCAGCGCCACAGAAACTGGGTGAATAACCATGGTCACCATAACTGGTTATCAAATTCCAAAGACGTCTACATATATTACTATGGCCCGGCGCGGCATTATGACCGGCACCAGCGTCATTACCGGCAGTACCCTATTGGCCACCACAGACATCACAAGCGCCATGATCATGACAATGACTATTTAGAATGGCTGGGCATCATGTATCTGCTCAATGATATCTACGATGAAGACTACTAGATCACAATGAAACAGGAGACTCACAACGCGCCTCAAAGCCAGGACAGCATTGCTGACCTGGCAGCCACCCCACTGCCCTACAGCAATGTGGAAGACTTTTTAAAATTTATCGAACGCCGAGCCTTCCATATGGCGAGGATAAACACAGGGGATACAGAGGCTGCACTGGATATAGTTCAGGATGCCATGTACAAACTGGTAGAGAAGTATTCCCATAAGACAGCCAAAGAATGGAAGCCTTTATTCTATCGGATTCTAAGCAGCAAGCTGACCGACTATTACCGCCGCAAAGCGATCCGCGACAAAGTGTTTATCTGGTCAAAGTCGCAGACCGCAGACGAGGATCAGCAGTTTTATGATCCAGCAGCTAGCGCTCCGGGGCGAGCTTCTGAAACTCCTGACCAGATGCTTATGCGCGGCCAGCGCATCAACAGGCTCAACGAGTCTGTGCAGCAATTACCCAATCGCCAGCGTCAGGCTTTTATACTGCGCTGCTGGGAGGGGCTAAGCACCATCGAAACTGCCGCTGCTATGCAATGCTCGCAAGGCAGCGTAAAAACTCATTATTCAAGAGCCATGCATTCATTAAGAGAGATGCTGGAGGATTATCGCAATGATTAAGCACAGTAAATTCGAAGCCGAGCTCAGGGATGATCTGCACACCCTGGAAGAAACTACCGGCGCACCAGAAATATTCCGTCTGGCTCAGGCGAGAAATCGCGCACTGGCCCAGACAGAGCCGACATCAGGCAAATTGCTGTGGCCTGTAATGGGTGCCTCAATGGCCTCTGTACTGCTGGCCACTGTGCTGATTATCCAGCCGGACAGCACAGAGTTAGGTAGCCAAGTAGACAACCAGCTAGGCACTCAATTAGCCACTGAAATGATTATCGACGACAGTATCGAGCTCTATGAAGACTTGGATTTTTATTACTGGCTGGCCGAGACAGATCAGAATGGAACCAGTTAAACCATGACCTATTTAAATAGACATCAATCAATCCCTGGCAGCAGTAAATTATTGCTACTGAGCCTGGCCTGTGTATTTTTTTCCTCTGCTGCCAGTGCCCAGCAGCCCGCGGACTTTGAGCAACTGCCTAAAGAGTTGCAAGAAACCCTGACTCCATTTGCCAGTAACTGGGAC
>CAXAJC010000198.1:0-2774 GCA_963969005.1 uncultured Cellvibrionales bacterium
GCTATCTTTTACAGATGGCAGTAGAGCAGAGTGCTAAATCTCGGGAGGGATATTTTCGCCTATCGATTGACCGTAGTTTTTTACTTAATGGCATTGGACTTGTGGCCACTGGTACGGCTATTTCAGGTTCAGTCTCAGAGGGTGATAAATTATTTTTGCTGCCTGGAAATCGAGAAGTCAGAGTACGAGCGATACATTCTCAGAATCAAAAATCTGCAACAGGTCAGGCTGGTCAGCGCTGTGCGCTGCAGCTCGCAGGCATTGAGAAGAGTCAGATAAATCGGGGTGACTGGCTCCATGCCAGTACTCAAACTCAGGTCTCCAACCGACTCAATGTCAGGCTTGAGATCTCTGATCGGCTGTCCTTCAAGGTTAAACATCTGTGTCCAGTAAAACTCTACATTGGCGCCAAATTGCAATCAGCTAAGCTGTATTTGCTGGAGCGACAAACCGATGGCAATCAGTTGGGGGCAGGCAGCTCCGTACTGGTGCAGCTTATTGTTGATAGCCCAATTAGCTGTTGTCGAGGCGATAGATTTATCCTGCGCGATAGTAGTGAATCGATGACATTGGGGGGTGGCATAGTGCTGGACCCCTATGCTGGCTACAACCCAAAGTTAAGCGAAAAGGGCAAGAATTATTTGCTGGCCATGGAATTGCCAACCCCACAGGAAACTCTACAAAAGCTACTTATCGACCAGCAGCAAATGGTGAACCTCAGTCAGTTTAAACAGGTTTGTAATTTGCGGGACGCAGATTTGGCCGTAGTGCTGCAACAATCTGATCTGCTGGATAAAACCAAAGCATTTTCTCTTCAGGGGCAGGAGTATTTGGTCGCTAAGCAATACTGGGAAAACGCCGAAAAAGTTATGGTCGACGCTGTTGAGGGGTGGCATAAAGAAAATCCCGGTGCCGAGGGTATTCAGTCTGGCGCGCTGTTAGCGAGCTTTTTATCAGTTACAGATAAGAGCCTGTATTGGCGCGTACTTGATAACCTGGTGGAACAAGCAGTGTTAAGTCGGGTCAATGGCTGTATCAGTCTAAAAGGCTTTAGATCTCAGCGCTCTACTGAAGAGAGGCAGCACTGGCAACTTATCGAACAGGCCCTAAGCCAATACAGTCACCAAATACCTACTCTGGCGGATTTGCAAAACGACCTGCAACTCGATGGTAAAACCGTCGAGGGAGTTTTGCAGCGGGCCGTTGTTGAGGGTCGAGTCTTCAGGTTAGGTGCAAAGCGTTTTGTGCTATTCCAACAGCTCAGCCGATTTGCTCAGGGAGTGAATCAGCTTGCCGTTGCTAAGCCTAGATTTTCTGTTGTAGACATTAAAAATCATCTGCAGCTGGGGCGTAATTCATCTGTTGAACTGCTGGAGTACTTTGATCTTATAGGATTCACCAGGCGTCATGGGCAGAGCCGAGCAGTGCTTGATAAAACACTTCCCGATAGGATTTTCACAATGAAATAAGACTTGGAAGAGCGACGCCCCCGGTGGGGTGCCTGGTCTTCAAAACCAGTGAGGTGCCATTGAGGTGCCTGGTGGGTTCGACTCCTACCTCTTCCGCCACTAATCGCATTTTTATAAAACTATAAATCTATAAAAATTGAAAGGGTGAGTAATAACTATGAATATAGAATTAGTCGACACTGAGTTAGCGGAGTCTCTCAAATCATTCCCCGACTTAGATATCTGGACAGACCTGGTAAAAACAAGGGAGATGGGTGCCCAGATGCGCGCCAAGATGATCGGCAATCTACCGCCAATAGAGGCTGTTGAGTCCGAGGACTATTGGCTTCAACAGGCCGATGGACCGGAGGTTTGGGTGCGCGCTTATCGGCCTGAAAATCAGGTAGGGCCATTACCCGCATTGCTGTGGATTCATGGGGGAGGCTACTGCCTCGGGTCAATGGAAGCCGATGACCATATGGTTCGTCAAATGGTTCGTGAAGTCGGCTTCGTGGTTATTTCTGTGGACTATCGGTTAGCCCCAGAGCATCCTTTTCCAGCGGCTTTAAATGACGCCACCACTGCCCTGCAATGGCTGGCAGATAATACAGATATGCTAGTTGTCGATCCGGCGCGTATTGCTATTGGCGGTATCAGCGCCGGTGCTGGTTTGGCGGCTGGTCTAGCGCTATATGTCAGGGATAAAACCGATATACAGCTGGCTTTTCAGTTTCTGCTCTGTCCGATGATTGATGATCGCTGCATTACAGCCTCTAGCCATATGATTACTGACAAACGCGTGTGGAATCGGAATTCTAATTTGATTGCCTGGCAACATTATCTGCATCGCGATAAAACCTCTGAACAAGAGCCTTACATAGAGGTATCTGAGTATGCTGCCGCCAGTCGGGCAACAAGCCTTACTGGTTTGCCTCCGGCCTATATTGCGGTGGGTTCAGTGGATGCCTTTGTCGATGAAAATCGAGACTATGCTCAGCGTCTCGCTGCGGCTGGAGTGAGTACTCAGTTCAAAGTTTTTGAGGGAGGCTTTCATGGATTTGAATTTATTGCCCCTGGTGCTGGATTATCTAAACATGCTCGAGAAAGTCATTACGGTGCCCTGAGAAGTGCGCTGTTTGATCTGGAGTAATATAACGACTGAAAAAACAACCTATTGCTTAGTCACCATATACACAGCATTAAGGTGAAAAAAACCGCGGCGTGGGCCGCGGTTTTTTATTTCACGACTAATGCTTTACTTAGAAATTCATGCGAGCGGTAAGCTGAACAGTCCGCGGTGGATCAATTATCTTGATATAAGAGCCA
>CAXAJC010000199.1:0-2771 GCA_963969005.1 uncultured Cellvibrionales bacterium
ATGCTATATTCACCACCGCCTATGGACGGCATGGTAAGCGGGTTAAAGTGCTTGGATCAGGTAACTGGTGTCAGGGTACCGGAAATACGCTAGCTCAGATGATGGCTAGAATTTGAAGGTCGTGGACAGGGGCTGGTCCTGTAGGTGATCGGCTTTTCTTAAATCTGGTCGATGGTGCGTTTTTTGCCGTTACATTTTTTCCATAACTTCAATACCTAGCAGGTCCAGGCCCCTAGCAATGGTGTTGGCGCTCTGCGCGCACAGCTGCAGTCTGCTGTTTTGGGTGGCGCTGTCGACTCCGTCTTTGAGCACTGGGCAATGTTCGTAGAATGACATAAAGGCACTGGCCAGTTCATATAGATAGGTGCAGATGCTATGGGGATAGCAGTCTTGGGCGACCTGATTCAGTACTTCATTAAACTGCAGTAGCTTAAAGGCCAGTACTTTTTCCTGGGGCTCGATAAGCTTGACTGGTGCGCTGAAGCCCTCGGCCTCAATCTGGGCCTTGCGGAAGATGCTGCGAATTCTGGTGTAGGCATATTGCAGATAGGGGGATGTGTTGCCTTCAAAGGACAGCATGGCGTCCCAGTCAAAAATATAATCATTGGTTCTGGTTTTGCTCAGATCTGCATATTTAATCGCGCCTATGCCCACCTTGCGAGCAATCACTGCGATCTCGTCGCGGCTCAAGTCCGGATTCTTTTCGCTAACTAGTTTCTCAGCGCGCTCTATCGCTTCCACCAGCAGGTCGGCGAGCTTGACTGTGCCTCCGGCACGGGTTTTAAACGGCTTGCCGTCCGGGCCCATCATAGTACCAAAGGCATGGTGCTCAAGGCTCAGGTCCGGGGCCACAAAGTTGGCTTTGCGACCGGTTATAAAGACTTGCTTCATATGCAGGGACTGGCGAGCATCAATAAAATACAGAATGCGGTCTGCCTGCAATGTGCCGACTCTGTGACGCAGGCAGGCCAGATCGCTGGTGGCGTAGAGAAAACCGCCGCCGGACTTTTGCACGATCATGGGCGAGGGGTCGCCATTTTTGTCGGCCAGTTCGTCGAGGAACACCACTTTGGCGCCTTCGGAGTCGATGGCCAGGCCTTGCTCCACCAGGGCGGCCAGTACATTGTCCAGATCATCATTGTAGAAGCTCTCGGGGGCAATATGCTCTGCCCCTAGCCCGACATTGAGCTGCTGATAAATTTCCAGATTGTGGGCTACTGAAACTTCAATAAACTTTTGCCAAAGGCTGCGGCAATGCTTGTCGCCGGACTGTAGCTTGACCACATAGGCCCGGGCTTTATCGGCAAACTCCGGGTCTGCATCAAAATGTTTTTTCGACTGCTGGTAGAATTTCTCCAGATCATTGAGCGCCAGGTCTGCCTGTTCGCCTTCACCCAGATGCAGTTCCAGCTCGGCGATCAGCATGCCAAACTGGGTGCCCCAGTCGCCCATATGATTCTGGCGGATAACATTGTGCCCCTGATATTCCAGCAGACGCGCTAGGCTGTCACCAATAATGGTAGAGCGCAGATGGCCGACGTGCATTTCTTTGGCCAGATTGGGTGAGGAATAATCAACCACTATCGTCTGTGGGTCCGTGCTGCGGTGGTCGATATCAGTACCCAGTTGCTGGGCTAAAAAGTCATTGTTCAAGGTGATATTGATAAACCCGGGGCCGGCAATTTCAAGCTTGTCGGCAATGCCCTTAAGGTCGAGATTGTCGAGTATCTTTTGCGCCAGTTCTCTGGGATTGGTTTTCAGCTGCTTGGCGGCACCCATGGCGCCATTGGCTTGGTAGTCGCCAAACTGGGGTTTGCCGCTGAGGGCTAGCATAGGTGAGCAGGGGCTGGGAACACCAGCGGCTTGCATGGCGTCGGCAATTCGTTGGTTAAGTAGCGCTTTAATGCTCATCTATGGGTTGCTCTTGTGTTTTGGCTTGATTTCGACTGCGGATTGTAGGTTTACCGCCGCTGAAAGCAAAGTCAAACTTGCAAAAAGCCTCCTTATTGCTATAGTTTTGCCCTTCGGCCCGAGGTAACTGGCCTTTTCACTGTTAACGACCGACTATTTTGGAACTTTGATGGACGCATTACTTATCTCCCAAGGGCTTGATTTACTCCTCTATGGTATGGGTACAGTGTTTACGTTTTTGACTCTGCTTGTGGGTATAACCAGCGCAATGTCGGCGCTGGTTAATCGAATTGCCCCGGATCAGGCAGAAGTGACAGCCAGTGCTGCGGCGCAGGCTGCCACGGTAGAACCGCGACTGAGCAAAATTATTCAGGCGGCGATCGACCAGCATCGCGGCAGAAAGTAGCGGTTGTTAGATACATTAAATTGCTTTACGCCTTACATTAACTACAGACTTTACTTTAACGGACATCACTATGCCCTCTAAATCCTCTGCGCTTGGTATAACCGAAGTTGTTCTTCGCGATGCTCATCAATCTCTATTTGCGACCCGTATGCGTATCGACGATATGCTGCCCATCGCTGAGAAGCTTGATCAGATAGGCTACTGGTCTATGGAATCCTGGGGCGGGGCTACCTTTGATTCCTGTATTCGCTTTTTGGGCGAAGACCCCTGGGATCGCATTCGTGAAATTAAAAAGGCGATGCCTAACACGCCTCAGCAGATGCTGTTCCGTGGGCAGAATATTCTTGGCTACCGCCATTATGCGGACGATGTGGTAGAGAAGTTTGTTGAGCGCGCTGCGGTCAATGGCATTGATGTATTCCGGGTGTTCGATGCGATGATTGATATGCGCAAT
>CAXAJC010000200.1:0-2763 GCA_963969005.1 uncultured Cellvibrionales bacterium
AGTCTATGGAATACTCCCTATATCTCGGTCTTGGTGCCATGGCTGGATTAATTGGCGGCCTTTTTGGCCTAGGCGGCGGTGTGATAATAGTACCTATCCTCATTATTGCCTTTGAGTTGCAGGGTGTGTCCCAGAATGTTGCTACACATATGGCCGTAAGCACCTCTCTGGCGACCATTATTTTGACGTCGATTCCCTCCATTTACACCCATGCTCAAAAAGGATCAGTACGCTGGGATCTAGTGACATGGGTTAGCCCCGGTATAGTCTTGGGTGCGCTGGGCGGAGGTATGTTTGCGCTATCTCTGAGTGGTGGCAGTCTTCAATTATTACTCGGCGGTTTTTTCATATTAGTGGCTCTTCAGATGCTGTTTTATACTCCAAGGTCGGGCTCTAAAGGTGAACCAGGTAAGCCTTTGCTAGTTGCAGGGGGTAGTGGTATTGGCGGTATTTCCGCATTGTTCGGCATAGGCGGTGGGTCGCTGACTATTCCATTTTTAAACTATTTTGCCGTTCCAATGCACCATGTGGTGGGTACAGCAGCAGCCTGCGGCCTGCCGATAGCCGTATTCTCTACCTTGATTTATGCCGGAGCTGAAACTCAGGGTGATAATTTGCCCGAGGCAACCCTGGGCTATATATTTATTCCTGCCTGGCTGGGCATTGTGATTACCAGTGCACCCAGTGCACGGGTTGGAGCTCTATTGGCGCACAGGTTAGATGATCGGCCCCTAAAGCGTCTGTTTAGCGGTCTGCTGATTGTGATTGGCGCGAGACTAATTTGGATTAACTTAACTGGCGAATAATGTGTCGGAATTACAAAGCAAAATTTTACAGGTTCTTAAAGACGGTGAGTTCCACTCAGGTGAAAGCCTTGGCGAGCGGCTGGGCGTTAGCCGCACCGCAGTCTGGAAGCAGTTGCAAAAGCTTGAAGCTATTGGATTACAGCTGGAGTCAGTAAAGGGCACTGGCTATAAAGTCCCCGCTGGATTTGAGTTGCTTGATGAAAAGCATATCCGCGATCAACTGTCGGTCCCCCCAGAGCTAGAGTTGGCTCAGCTGGAAATATTTCAGAGTATAGATTCGACTAACAAATATCTTAGTGAACGAGCGGACAGACCAGAATATGTTCGCTCCGTGGTGCTTGCGGAAAGTCAGCTAAGTGGGCGCGGTCGGCGCGGGAAAACCTGGGTTAGCCCCTTCGCCGCTAATATTTACCTGTCCACTCTTTGGGGCTTCGAGCGCGGCGCGGAGGCACTCGGGGGCTTGAGTTTAGCTGTGGGTGTTGCTGTGCGTAGAGCGCTACTGCAGGTTGGGCTTAAAGATGTGCAGTTAAAATGGCCCAACGACATCTATGTAGGTCAAAAAAAGCTTGGCGGCATTCTTCTGGAAATGCTGGGCGACCCGGCTGGGCATTGTTCAGTTGTGGTTGGTGTAGGGATTAATGTCTCCATGCCGGTTGAGGCTGGGGAGGCAATTGATCAGGACTGGACTGATATCAACAGCCAGTTAAATAAGCCTGTTTCGAGAAACACATTGGTTGCGGCTCTGATAAGCCATCTTCTGGTTTTGCTCGACAGTTTTCAGGCCACTGGTTTTGGACCGTACAGAGACGAGTGGCAGTCGGCAGATGCATTTAAAGGCCAACAGGCGACAGTCACCACTGTTCGTGATTCTACCACCGGTACTGTTATCGGAGTCGATAACGGAGGAGCCCTGGAAATGCAACTTGCCAGCGGCGAGGTACAGCGGTTTATCGGTGGCGAACTCAGTTTGAGGTTAGTGAAGTGATTTTAGATATAGATGCAGGCAACAGTTTTGTTAAATGGCGGGTTGTGGACGATTCAGAGGTGATAGCTGCAGGCTCTGAAGCCACTGAGCAGGTCAGCAAACAAGGTCTTGATCTGACGCGAATAGAGGGTCTGAATCAGGCGCGAATATCTTCAGTGGCAAATCGGGCGTTGGCAGAAAGATTGCGCGAGCAAGTGCAGCAGCAATTCAATGTCGAGATGCAAATTGCCAGAGTCTCTTCCATAGTGTCCGGCGTCAGTTGTGGCTACACAGAACCAGAAACGCTCGGCATTGACCGCTGGCTGGCAGTAGTTGCCGCCTACCAGAGATATCTCGGCCCAGTGCTGGTCGTCGATGCGGGAAGTGCAATAACCATCGACTTGATAGGCCCTCAGGGAGTGCATCTGGGTGGCTATATTTCTCCTGGGCTTAGGTTAATGCGAGAAGCACTTTGGCAGGGCACTGCTAAGGTGCAGGTCGATAGGGTAGAGTCATTAAATATGCTGGTTCCAGGCACTTGCACTCAGAATGCAGTAAATCGAGGCTGTCTGCTGGCAGTAGTGGCCACCATAGAGAAGTTAGCCAGCCAGTATCCAGCATCAATTGTTATAACCGGGGGTGATGCTACTGTTGTGGCGGAAGCCCTATCACTGACCTCTGATCATGTGCCCGATCTGGTGCTGGATGGCCTGGCTGTCAACGGTGTAGAATTCACTCAAATGTTAATCTCCTAAGGCGGAATACGCCAACTCTAATTCGGCCAATCTGCCCAACTTTATCCTGTCTCCTTTGCTTGTGTAGCCCCTGTGTTGCCTCAGTTGAGGTTATTAGGCGCCAAACCCATAAAAAAACTAAAAGAACCCCCAGATAAGGTTGCTAATACGCTCTAGTTTCACTAAAATCGCGCACCGTTTGTAGAGATGCTGGCGTAGCTCAGTTGGTAGAGCAGCTGACTTGTAATCAGCCGGTCGG
>CAXAJC010000201.1:0-2699 GCA_963969005.1 uncultured Cellvibrionales bacterium
TCCCTGGCCTGCTCCAACCCCAAAATAAGCTGCTCCTGCAATGCCTCCGGTTGCAGAAATGGGGTTTGCCAAAAACTTTTTTCCACTCGACTGGAGTTAATTAAGTAGAGCTTCTTTACGCCCATAGCTGAAATGGTCTGCAATATTCGCCGCAGCATTTTGGGGCGGGGCAGTGCCAGTATCATTGTTAGGGGCAATGGTGGCGGAGGCTGGGTATCAAGACAGAGCTGGATGGTCGCAGACTGGCTATCCAGAGCGCTAATTAGTCCCTGGCCCATCATCCCATTGATTGCGCCAACACGAATTGAATCGCCCACTGCAGCTCGCTGCACTGATATAAGATGCTCAAGTTGGCGGCCTGTGATTAATGCAGAATCGCTATTGATTTGTTGTGGGTTTAGTAGCAGTAAATTCATAGGCCTGATTGTAATAGATATTCACTGGTTTAGGGGTCATGGGTACTGGAGGTTTGCGCTATTTGCCCTATAATGCCCTAGATGTCCCGTTCGATTAACTGGATAAATCCGTCGCCTCCTAAGCGACTGCTGGGGGTTCAAGTCCCTCACGGGACACCAGTTAGCCATCCTCAGTACTTATCAATTTCCCATATTTTAACGAGCAAGGTGCGAGAGTTATTAGTAGACTTTCTGTTCTCAGCTGTTTAAGGTTTTCATCATAAAATATTAAGCGTGGATAGATATGCACTTGTATTGCAGAGCTATTTTGATATCGGCGATTTCCTTCCTTGCTTCCTGTGGCGGCGGAGGTGGTGGAGATTCTGGTGCTGGCAATAATAGCTCCTCCTCGGTTAATCGGGCTCCGGTATTTTCTGGTACCAGTAGCTTTGAAGTTCTTGAGGGTCAGCAGCTCAGCTTAGCGCTGTCTTTTTCGGACCCTGAAGGGCGCTCCGTAACTAAATCTATTACTGGTGGTGCTGATCAGGATCTGTTTGAAATATCCTTATCCGGGACTCTTAATTTTATTAGTTTGCCCGATTATGAAAATCCCGGTGATCAGGGCGCGGATAATACTTATCAGCTTGTTGTTACAGCTTCAGATAGCACCAACGAGATCAGTCAAAATATTAGTATTAGCCTGATTAATGCCTTGGAAGCGAGGGTTGTTGATGGTCCAGTTTCCGGCAGCCAAGTATTTATTGATGAAAATGGCGACTCTATCGCTAATATAAACGAAGCTACCACCACCACCGATGCCCAGGGGTTTTTTACAATGCGGGCACCTGAGGTTACCTGTCTTGCCCTGGAGGTCTGTGATCTGGTTTTTGTGGCTGTGGGTGGTGTAGATATTGCTACTAATAATGATTTGGGAGATCTGGTTTTATCTGGTACTGGGCTGCTGGATCAGGACTTTAATATTACTCCGATCAGTACCATGCTGGTTAATGCTGACAATCCCCAGCTGTTGTTAAATAGCTTTGGCCTCGGGCTGACGGTGGCGGATATAGCCACCATGGACCCCTGGCAGTTGGCACAGAATGAAGATTCCACTGCTGAACAGCTGTTGCGCACCAACCAACAATTGCTTGGCCTGATGTTAACAGCCAATAGTCTTGTCACCATTGATGGTCAGATTGGCTCCGCAGATGTCAATGCAACGCTGGCTGAGCTGTTATCGGATTATGCGCAAAATAACAGCGATGCTGTAAATCTTGCCAATGCTGAGGTTCTAGGTTCGTTGCTCACCGACACCGCTGGTGCCCTCGAGGTGCCTTTAGCTGGTCAGTCAGCAGAAATTGTTGCTTCCAGATTGGCCGTGTTAAATGAGATTCTGATCGATCCTGAGATTGCTCCAACCGAAGAGGTAGCGGCGACCGTGATCAGTAGTTCTCAGGTGGAGCTACAAACAGCGGTTGAGCAGCTTGGCTCAGGTGAAATTGATAATGCAGGGTTTGACAGCCTGACGTCATTGGATGAGCTGTTTGCCGAGCTACCAGTCTTTGAGCTGTTGCCGGATTTAGATAATGATGGGCTGGCAGATGTAGTGGATGAGGATGATGACAATGATGGTGTTGAGGATAACCGTGATCCTTTTCCGCTGGATAGCAGTCTGACCCCACCAACAGTGATTATTTCTGCCGATGTCGTTTCTGGTTCTGTGCCTCTGATCATAAATTTTGATGGAACTCAGAGCAATGCGGGCAGCGGTGATGCCGGCAGCGTCCTGTATAGTTGGTCTTTTGGCGATGGTTCTCAAGCCAATGGCCAGCAAGTTGAGCATGTGTATGCTGCCGGTGGAGAGTTCTCGGCGGAATTAACGATCACTAATGGGGATGAGTTAACCCACAGTGCCGCTGTAGCTATGTCCGTTTCTCTCTCAGAAACCAGTTACACAGTCTCTGGAACCATTGGGGTGGCCGAATCCATGGCTGTGGATTCTGATGTTAATAATAGCGACTCATTACCCATTGATAATAATAGTCTGCAAGCAGCTCAGTTGGTCCCTAATCCGGTGACTCTGGCGGGCTATGCCAATACTGCTGGAGAAGGTGAGGAAGGTGCCTCCAGAGTATCTGGCGATGTTGATGATGTGTTTGCCATCAATGCCCTGGGCGGAGAAATCATTAACCTCAATATGTCGGACCCTAATCAAACGGATTTGGACCTGTATATTTATGACAGCGTTGGGAATATGGTCGATTACTCTATTGGTATTACCCAGTTTGAAAGCGCCAAGCTTCC
>CAXAJC010000202.1:0-2634 GCA_963969005.1 uncultured Cellvibrionales bacterium
CTCAAGGCAGACGCGGCGGTCGCCGTCAGTCGCTTCGTGTAGCGTTGTACGGTGGTGTGTCGGTGATAGTCTGTCTCTTTTTGTTTTCATCGACACGGGCGCCACCGAGACCGACACGCGTAAGATCGTCGGCAGTGTCAGATGTGTATATGGGACAGGCTTTTATTGGGCTTGGGGTTATGGGTTACCCAATGGCCGGCTGGCTGAGTCGCAATGATTATTCGGTGACTGTGTACAACCGCACCAATGCTGTTGCCCAGCGTTGGGTCAGGGACTATAGCGGTGAGATTGCCCTAAGCCCGGCTGAAGCAGCGCGCAATGCTGATATTATTATGCTCTGTGTAGGCAACGATGATGATGTCACCGAGGTGATGTTGTCTGAACAGGGTGTACTGGCAGGGATTAAACCGGGATCAATTATTATTGATCACACCACCACCTCTGCAGAACTGGCCAAACGTATGGGCGCAGAAGCTAAAGAGGTTGGCGCAGACTTTATTGATGGCCCTGTTTCCGGCGGGCAGCAGGGTGCAGAAAATGCTCAGCTAACGGTAATGTGTGGCGGTCAGGCTGAGATCTTTAAGCAGGTTGAGCCGATAATAGGCTGCTATGCCAAGTCAGTTCAGTTAATGGGTGATCAGGGTAGCGGGCAGCTGTGTAAAATGGTCAATCAAATCTATATTGCAGGTCTGGTACAGGGACTTGCGGAGGGGCTGGATTTTGCTGAGCGTGCTGGTCTGGATGCTGAGCAGGTCATTGAGGTTATCAGTAAAGGTGCCGCTCAGTCATGGCAGATGGAAAACCGCTATAAAACCATGTTGGCTGGTGAATACGAACATGGTTTTGCGGTGCAGTGGATGCGCAAAGATCTGGCTTTTGCTCTGCAAGAGGCGACTCGCAATGGTGCGCAATTGCCGGTTACACAATTAGTAGACCAGTACTATGAGCAGGTGGAGGCGTTGGGTGGCAGTCGTTACGATACCTCCAGCTTGTTATTCCGCTTAAAGAATTTGGCGGCAAAATAAAAAGGACATAAGATTATGAGTAAAGGCAATAGTGCCGAGCAGTTCAATCAGGGGCTGGCTGAATTTCTGGATGCCTCGCCAACACCATTTCATGCGGTTAAATCTATGGCCGAGCGTCTGCAGTCCGCAGGGTTTAGTGAGTTGGACGAGGCCTCAGACTGGTCTTTAAGTGCCGGCGCCAAACATTACGTGGTGCGTAATGGCTCTTCTATCATAGCCTTTGTGATGGGTTCTGCTGCGCTGTCCGAGTCTGGTTTGCGCATGGTCGGTGCCCATACGGACAGTCCTTGCCTGATGATCAAACCGCAGCCTGAATTGCATAAAAACGGTTATTTCCAATTGGCAGTTGAGGTCTATGGCGGCGCATTGCTCAACCCATGGTTTGATCGTGATCTATCTATTGCTGGCCGCCTAGTTTATCGCAATAAGGCCCAGCAGCTAGTGCAGAAGCTGGTGGACTTTAAACAGCCGGTTGCCATGATTCCCAGTTTGGCAATTCATCTGGATCGTCAGGCTAATTCTGGTCGCACCGTGAATGCCCAGACCGATATCCCGCCATTGCTGATGATTGATAAAGACGGCACAGGGGATTTCCGAACATTGCTAGCAGAGCAGTTTTTGCCCGCTGGAGCCGAGGTTCTGGATTATGAGCTCTGTCTCTATGATACTCAGCCCGCAGCCACGGTTGGTTTAAAGCAAAACTTTTTTGCGTCAGCGCGTCTGGATAACCTGCTTAGCTGCTATGTGGCCACAGAGGCTCTATTGCAAGTTGGTGGCGAGCAGACCTGTCTGATGGTGTGCAATGACCATGAAGAGGTTGGCAGCGTTTCGGCTGTAGGTGCTGACGGGCCATTTTTAGAGGCTGTGATCGAGCGTATTATTGCCGCCGATGGTGAATCCAGTCTCAGTCGACTGCTGGATAGGTCATTGATGATCTCCTGCGACAATGCCCATGGCGCACACCCCAATTTTGCTGATAAACATGATGCTGCTCATATGCCAATGTTAAATGGTGGCCCGGTGATCAAGATCAATGTTAAACAGCGCTATGCCACCAATAGTTTAAGTGCCAGTATGTTCAGGCAACTCTGCGCTGATGTTGATGTGCCAGTGCAGACTTTTGTCTCACGCAGTGATATGGGCTGCGGCAGCACCATAGGCCCGGTGACCTCGTCGCGGCTGGGTGTACCGACGCTGGATGTGGGTATTCCCCAGCTGGCCATGCACTCCTGTCGCGAGCTGACAGGCTTTGATGATCCGGAGCGGCTGACGCTGGTGCTGCAGGGGTTTTTTAATAAATCGGGAAATTTAGCCATAGAGGTTGAGTAACCTCTGCGATGCACTATCATATCCGCTATCTTAAATTAATAGAGTTTGTATGAGCCAACAACGCGTTTTAACCGGTATTACTACTTCTGGATCGCCCCACCTGGGTAACTATGTGGGTGCAATCAGGCCTGCTATTGAGGCCAGTCGCACTGGTGAATTTGAGTCCTTTTTCTTTTTGGCCGACTACCATGCACTGATCAAGGCTCAGGATGCAGATATGGTGCATCAGTCGACATTGGAAATTGCCGCTGCCTGGTTGGCTCTGGGTCTGGATTCGGAC
>CAXAJC010000203.1:0-2593 GCA_963969005.1 uncultured Cellvibrionales bacterium
GCACCGGAGTGGAGGCAGCTACCAATACCCAGCAAAAAGCCGGTAGCATGGTAAAGGGGTAAGCAGATATACATGCGGTCCGACGGTTTGGCATGAAAGCCCACCGTAGAATAGGGCTTGGCCGCGGACATAATTTTACGGTGGTAGACAATGGCTGGCTTGGGCAGGCCAGTGGTACCAGAGGTAAAGATATACAGAGCGATTTCGCCAGCGGCGATATCGTCGGTCTCTGGATGATTATCGGTTGGCATATCTGCCAATGTGGCACTAAAGTCGGTAGCCCAAGCAGGTGCTGCCTGATCCACCTGGTGGTCCTGCACCCAGAGGTAATCTTTGTCTGCCAGCTCCAAGCCAGCTTTGACTCCCTCAACTGAGGATAGTAGCTCCTGTCCGATCAGGCATTTTTTAGAATCTACGGTGCTAATACAATGGGCCAGAGGACGATCGGTCAGGCCTGTATTGATCAGACCGGCAGTAGCCCCAATTTTGGCCAGAGCAAAGATACTGCACAGCAGTTCCGTACGGTTTTCAATCAGCACTGCCACACAGTCACCTCGCGTGACACCCTGCTGTTTAAGACTGTGAGCAAACTGATTGGTCTGGGCATTAAACTCGGACCAGTTGAGCTCCTGTCCTTCACAGACAATGGCAGATTTTTGTGGATATTTGGCCGCGGTAGTCTGAAACATCAGCCCCAGAGAAGTCTTTTCTTCGTCCCCTGGAGGTTTAAAGAATATCAGCGTGGGTGCGGCTTGGAAAAAATCCCACATCACACGGAAAAATTCAAAAAACTTATTCATTTACAGACCCCTAGTTTGTTCCAAATTGTTGTTGCTTTTCTTATTGCCTTTTGTACCGCGTTTTTTTTATTATGGCACTATTTATGACAATATAGTACTGACGAACATTATAATGAGTATATCGGAGTTAATATGATTTCTGGAAAATTCAACTATAAAAAGAAAGTCCAGTCGGTCATGGATAAACACATTGCCTATGTAGAAGAAGGCGAAGGGGATCCTATACTGCTACTGCACGGTAACCCGACTTCCTCATATTTGTGGCGCAATGTGATTCCCGAACTGGCAGGGTTGGGCAGGGTAATAGTCCCTGATCTTATTGGTCAGGGGGATTCCGAAAAACTGCCGGCGGCTGATGGGCCCGGGCGTTATTCCTTTCAGGTGGTATACGATTACCTGGATGGCTTGTTGCAGGCCATCGGTGCCAACCAAAATATCACTCTGGTGATCCACGACTGGGGCAGCGCTTTGGGGTTTTATTGGGCCCAGCAGCATCAGACTGCGGTGCGGGGCATTGCCTATATGGAGGGGATTGTCTGTCCTCTTAGTTGGGACGACTGGCCAGAGGCAGCGCGGGGCATCTTTAAAGGCTTCCGCTCGGACAAGGGCGAAGAGTTGGTTTTGCAACGCAATATGTTTATAGAGCAAGTGCTGCCAAGCTCAGTGATTCGAGATCTAACTGAGGAAGAGATGAGTCATTATCGCTCGTGGGCCCAACAGCCTGATGACCGCCAGCCCACCTTAAACTGGCCACGACAGATCCCTATTGAGGGCGAACCGGCCGCAATGGTGGAGTTGGTAGATAGCTATGGTAATTGGATGGCCAGTAACCATATCCCTAAGCTGTTTATCAATGCCGAGCCGGGCTCGATTTTGACTGGCAGACCAAGAGAGTTTTGCCGCAGCTGGCTAAACCAGACCGAGGTAATGGTGGCAGGCAGCCATTTTATTCAGGAAGATTCCCCGGTTGAGATTGGTCGCGCTATTGCCCAATGGCACAAGACGATTTAATGTAGCAGCAAATAAATAAATCTAAAAACCGAGGCCAGCGCAATGTCAGATATCCCAGTTTATATGGTGGTTAACCTAAAAGTCACCGATGCCGACGAATACCTCAAATACGAGAAGGGGTTTTTCCCCATCCTGAAAAAATATGGTGGTAGCTTTTTAACCTTTGATGACAATCCAATTACTCTGGAAGGTGTAGCACCAAGGGAGGGGCGCATGATTATTTTTAGTTTTCCCTCCGAAGAGGTGGCTAATGCCTGGTGGGCCGATGCCGAGTATCAGGAGCTCAGTGAATTCCGCCGTGCGGGCACCCATATGGAATTTCTAGCCATGGTTCATGGGTTGCCGTCTAGGGGTTAAATCCAAACTTGGAGCCTGGATTACAACTCTGTTGGAACGGGCCTCGATATCTCTTTACATCCAGATATTCAATTCGCTGAGCTCGCGGTCTATTGTGCTAACTGTGACTGGGCAGCCGCGTTTTGCGGTGCAAAAACAGATCAGAGCAGGCATAGTTGTGACTGAACGCTGTCCATTAGCAGCATATAATGGCATAATAACTGTCATTATAATAAATGCCATCTGGTAACAGATTAAGGCGACAACAATAATGGGGGGACTAGCTGTGATCTTAGCAACAGGTATCTGGAGTGCAGCTGCACTGCTGTATTTCATATTTTGGGCTTGGTATATGGGCTTTAAAGGCAAGCTATCGGAAGCTGAAGTAGTGCACTATATGCAACGCTTTGAAGAGGCTGGTATCACCGAGGACAAGCTGGCTAACC
>CAXAJC010000204.1:0-2527 GCA_963969005.1 uncultured Cellvibrionales bacterium
GGTTACGGCATTATGTACGGTGGCGGCGATTGGGGTCCTTTCCTAAGTGGCATTATGGGTGACGGTGCAACGGGTGTTGCCGAAGACCCAGCGACTTATGCGCCTTCTGCTGACTTCTTCTGCCAAGTGGTTTTTGTTGCTACAGCAATGTCTATCGTATCTGGTGCGGTTGCTGAGCGTATGAAGCTTTGGGCTTTCCTGGCCTTTGCTGTTGTTATGACTGGCTTTATCTACCCAATGGAAGGCGCCTGGACTTGGGGCGGAGCTCCTGTGTTCGGTATGTACACTCTGGGTGACCTTGGTTTCTCTGACTTTGCTGGTTCCGGTATTGTTCACTTGGCCGGTGCTTCTGCTGCGCTTGCTGGTGTGCTGTTGCTTGGCGCCCGTAAAGGCAAGTATGGCCCTAACGGTGAAGTGAATGCGATCCCTGGTGCCAACCTGCCTATGGCCACTCTAGGAACGTTTATCCTGTGGTTGGGTTGGTTCGGCTTTAACGGTGGTTCTGTACTGGCTACAGCTTCCGTTGAAAGTGCAAACGCTGTAGCTGTTGTGTTTATGAACACCAATGCTGCTGCCGCTGGTGGCCTGATTGCTGCTCTGCTGGTTGCCAAGGTACTGTTTGGCAAGGCTGATCTGACTATGACGCTAAATGGCGCTCTGGCTGGTCTGGTTGCTATCACTGCTGAGCCTTCCACTCCGACTGCACTTGAGGCAACTCTGTTTGGTGCTGCTGGTGGTGTTCTGGTTGTATTCAGCATCCTGGCTCTGGACAAATTTAAGATTGATGACCCCGTTGGTGCTATCTCTGTCCACGGTGTTGTTGGTCTGCTAGGTCTGCTGTTAGTGCCTCTGACGAACGAAGGTTCTTCTTTCTCTGGCCAGCTGATTGGTGCTGCAACCATCTTTGTATGGGTGTTTGGCGCTAGCTTGGTTGCTTGGGGTATCTTGAAAGCCGTTATGGGTCTTCGAGTCTCTGAAGAAGAAGAGTTCGCCGGTGTTGATATCGCAGAGTGTGGTATGGAAGCCTATCCTGAGTTTTCTAGCTCTAAGGCTTAACACCTCTTCGACAATGTAAAATCTTTTCGCAATAAGTATAGCGGGGCCCTCTGGGCCCCGTTTTTTTTGCATTTAAAACTCTGTTATCAGGATTTTTGTCTGCGATTTGTCGCGACAGATGCAATTTTAGATAGAAACAGGTATCTTTATGGGCAATACTTTAACTACATAGCCACTAAGAAGACTAAGAATTATGAAATTGATTACTGCTGTTATTAAACCGTTTAAACTTGACGATGTGCGTGAAGCTCTTGCTGATATTGGTGTGCAGGGTATTACTGTTACCGAAGTGAAGGGTTTTGGTCGTCAGAAGGGCCATACTGAGCTCTACCGAGGCGCAGAATACGTTGTGGATTTTCTGCCTAAAATCAAACTTGAGATTGCTGTTGGCCAGGATATGGTTGATAGCGTGGTGGAGGCTGTGACCAAGTCCGCCGCAACCGGCAAGATTGGCGACGGCAAAATATTTATATCCTCTCTTGATGAGGTTATTCGCATTCGCACCGGCGAGACTGGCGAAGAAGCGGTCTAGCTTAAACCCTGGCTTAGAGCAGTCGACAGGCTGCTCTGATGCTGTCGCTGTTTTGACGGCATTGGAACTACCCTCATTCAAAAAATTTCTCCAATCTTTTACTCAATTTTCTCAGGACTTTTATTGTGTTGATCAAAAAAGCTGTTGTTAATGTTATTGCTGCTGTGGGCGTTATTTTCTGTTTGGCCCTGCCGGCGGTTGCCGCGGTGCCAACTGCGGTGAATGATTTGATTGTGGCCCAGCTTAAATCGGCACGGGCTGATCTGGATTACAAGGTGGTGGCTGAGAGCCATTTGCCGGGGTTTTATGAGGTTCAGGTGCAGGGTGGGCCTTTGCTCTATGTCTCTGCCGATGGCAAACACTTCTTTGACGGCAACCTGTATATGGTCGAGCCAGGACAATTTGTCAGTATTCGCGAGATGCGGTTAAACCAAGAGCGTAAGACGCTTTTCGCCAGCAGGACAGCTGAAGATATGATTATCTTTAAGCCCCAGGGTGCGACCAAAGCGATTATGAATGTATTTACTGATGTTGACTGTGGTTACTGCCGCAAGCTTCACCAAGAGGTTCCCCAGTTAAATACTATGGGAATCGAAGTTCGTTACTTGGCTTATCCCAGAGCTGGTATTCCATCAGAGTCCTACGACAAGATCGCCACTGCCTGGTGTGCGAAAGATCAGCAGGAAACCCTGACCAGAATCAAAAATCGTGAAGCTGTTGCCAATAAGGTCTGTACTGATAATCCTGTGGCCGAACATTTTGCTTTGGGCCAGCGCATCGGCGTGACAGGCACTCCAGCCATTGTTCTGATGGACGGCACATTAATCCCTGGATATAAGCCGGCAGCGTCCTTTGCTCAAATACTGGGACTGACTGAATCTGGCAACTAAACAATAGCGTTAAAAATAACCCTGAATATTTTCTGCAATAGTATAAAAT
>CAXAJC010000205.1:0-2491 GCA_963969005.1 uncultured Cellvibrionales bacterium
ATCATAAGGAGGTCCAGAATATCGACCTTATGATTCTTGCCGATTTCTGCCGCAACTGCCTGAGCAAGTGGTATGCCGCCGCCGCGGAGGAAAGAAATATCCCCATGGACTACGAGCAGGCGCGGGAGATTATCTATGGCATGCCCTACAGCGAGTGGAAGGATAAACACCAACCACCGGCCACTGCAGAGCAACTTGAAGCCTTTGCGGCACGCCAGAAATAGATTATTCGTTAAGGTGAAATCCCGGAGTTGACTGGGACAGGGCCAGTTCCGCCTCATTCATATCTTCACCCACATCCTCGAACAATGGTGATGACAGATAGCGCTCGCCAGTGTCCGGCAACATGCACAGAATAACGGTACCTGGCTCTGCAGTCCTAGCGATATCCAGCGCCACGGAGAATGTTGAGCCTCCGGAGATGCCAGTAAAGATGCCTTCTTTTTGTGCCAGCAGCTTCGATGCCTCAATGCCGTCCTGGGCATCGATAGGCACGAGCTGGTCGAAGCGGTTTTGATCAATGGATTCCTGCAGTACCGCTGGAATAAAGTCTGGGGTCCAGCCCTGAATCATATGGGGCTCAAAGGCTGGATGGCTGCCTGCTGGTGAGCCATCAGCGGTGCGCTGCTGAGCCTGACCACTATGGATAAGCTGGGCATTTGCCGGCTCGCTCAATACTATTTTAGTCTCTGGCCGGGCTTCTCTGAGCACTTTAGCGACACCGGAAAATGTACCTCCTGTACCATAGCCTGTTACCCAGTAGTCGAGTCGATCACCGGCAAAGTCCGCAAGTATCTCTCGGGCTGTGGTGTTTTCATGGATTTTGGCATTGGCGTCGGTTTCAAACTGTCGCGCCAGAAACCAGCCATTGGCTTCGGCAAGTTCAACGGCTTTTAGGTAACAACCCATAGCTTTGTCAGCTTTTGGTGTGAGAATGACCTGAGCACCCAGAAAGCGCATCAACTTGCGTCGCTCTATGGACACGCTGGTGGGCATGGTGGCGATAAAGGGATAACCTTTGGCCGCGCATACCATTGCCAATCCAACACCAGTGTTGCCGCTGGTGGCTTCAATAACGGTCTGACCAGGCTTGAGCTGACCACTGCGCTCGGCCTCTTCAATAATACTGATTGCTAACCGGTCTTTGACCGACCCAGCAGGATTAAAAAATTCTGCTTTAACATAGAGCCGCACATTGTCAGGCACCTGGGTTTTTACCTGCACGCAGGGGGTGTCACCTATGGTGTCTAATATGCTGCTATATAATTTTCCACGCCCTTCGGTCAACCTTGAATCCGCCATGGCAAATGCTCCTTATGATGTGATTAGCTAGAGACAGAATCATAGAGCAAAGCGAGTCAATCGTAAAAGCCGATTTCAGCCACATCAATTTCGGCCTCATAATCTTTACCAAAGGCTACTACTGCAATGCTGCGAATGGCGTCGGCTTTGACCGTGGATCTCAACCATGAACTGGACTTGGCAAAGTCAGTAAGGGGCAGTTTTATCACCTGCCAATCGTCGGTTGGCTTGAAGCTCGCCTGATAATACTGCCAAGGTAGTAATGTACCTGCAGTGCGCAAATGTACGAAATAGCCTTCGGAGTTACCCCGCACCCGCAGGTAGACTCCAAGAGCTGATTCGGTGGCACCTTTCTCAATCTTTTTACGGAACTGAATAAAGCCGCCATTGTTCTCGGTGCTGACTCGCCCTGTCATACGAGCATATTCTTCGTCACCCTGTTGCTCAAACTGCAGCTGACCCTGGGAAACACCACCCATTACCTGATCGCTGATATAGATCCATCGCTGCTGAGGATCTGCCTCGAATTTATCAGCCTGCATGGTTTCGCCTAAAGTCAGAGGCGCAGTGAAAGAGATTGCGCCGACCAATATCCAGAGGGTTATTGTGCCAAAGAGCTTGTTCAAGACAGGCCTCCATACGGACTTATCGTTTGTATTGGGTTGGACAGTAGCCCCGACTCACATCCGGGGAGCGAAGGGAAAGATGCTTGGTTTTGCGGCTGGTGACTCGTTTTCGCCACAGCCGAAATGACCTTGGCTTAAGCTGCCCACGCATAAGATTGATCACCGAGGACTCATTGAGACCAAAGTTAAACTCTATAGCTTCAAATGGTGTGCGATCTTCCCAGGCCATTTCTACAATTCGCGATGTCTCGCTGGCAGTAAAATCCAACTGGCGATTAGCCCTGAGGGGCAACGGTGACATGATAAGCGTAAACCTTTGGCATCAGATATGTTTCTAATTACGCAGAAAAGAGCCATTTGTATCAGCCTCAACAGAGCATTAAAAAATATCGGTTATCTATTATTATGGCGAAAAAGTATTTATAGTCTGGGGACAAAAACAATAAAAGTCATGGCTGTAATCTTGCAGCGCAACGAAATGACTGGAGGCCTGTTATGATCACGTACTCTATTGAAGATGCTCAAAAAGGATCTATTACCTACCGCGACAAAAAGCGCTATCT
>CAXAJC010000206.1:0-2489 GCA_963969005.1 uncultured Cellvibrionales bacterium
TGTCTGGACCGTGCGCTCTATGCCCGGTCAAAGATCTGACCGTGAGACCATTCACTTTGATCAGTACTCGGCACAGCAGATACAGCGGATAGGCTTCGAAGACCACCATCCGCTGGAACAGTTTGTCTCTCAGGGTGTGGCTCTCCATGAGGGTGCTCTGTTTGGCTGGTTAAATCAGTTGCTCGGTCTACTAACCGCTCTGGCAATCACCTGTATCAGTTGCTTTGGGCTGTATTCATGGTGGCTGCGCAAACCCCAGGTGAGTATAGGTATGCCCGACAGTGCCCATTACCCGCAATCGAAGAGACTATCTGCAGGCATAGTGCTGTTGGCTGTATTGCTGCCGGCTGCTGGCATCAGCTTTATATTGATCTATGGGGTTGAATGGCTTGGCGGCAGAAGAGGGCAAGCTTAACACGGCATAAAACCGCGACAGACAAAAAAGGGGTAACCAAGTTATCCCCTTTTTTATTATTGCTGTCCAGATGCCAGCTAGCAGTACATCATATCTCGGGTGGCATTTAGCCTCCCGGATACTTCTCACCGAGCTTGCCTGCACCATAGGTAAACCATTACTCGATCTATTGCCTATGGTCAGCATTACAGTCCCTCTGCTGCCCTGTAATACGACAATATGCTGCTCGCGATCTAATTCGTATGTCTTGGGTCCGGCCAAGTTTACTGGCAGCTAATTACCCGAGGATCCTCGAGCGACCAGCAAACATTCGCCCTAAACGTAGTGAAGGATCCCCGCTGAACTGTTAGTCTTAGCCTGACCTTAATAAAAATCAAGGATTTAATGATGCGCACAAATAGAGAACTTGTAGAAGATTTTTATAAATCAATTATTGAAGGTGATATGGACCTGTACAGTTCAGTTATTCATGATGACTTTGAGCTTTCCATGCCAGTGCGAGATGGTGTTCTAAGTGGCACCTACGTGGGAAAAGCTCGGCTTGTGGGCGAAGTATTCCCCCATGTGGTTGCGCAGCTGGATAATGACAATTTCACCTTTTGTAAGAACTTCAAAATAATGAGTCAGGACGGCAACTGCACGGTTGCGATTTGCGAAGCTGAGGGGCTGGCTGCCAGTGGCGAGCGCTATGATCAGATTTATGCACACTTTTTTAGCTGCAAAGATGGTCAGATTGTCAGGTTGATAGAGTTTAGTGATACCGGTCTGGCCGATCGGGCTCTGTGGAAAGATGTGCCCAAGTTGACGCCGGACGCTGAATTTATTTATTGATTCTGCGACTGTAATAAATCTTAAATAGTAGGGTATTACGCTGTCTGTCAGCGTTTTGATTAGTTCCCTTACTGATGTCTATTAAGGTAAGCTGGTCAAGAGCATTAATAACAGGTGTTGGTCAACCATAATACCTGATGATTTGATTTGTAAGCACATAACTAAAAAGGAAAATTAAAATGTTAAAAATCTTTAAAACAAGCCAATTAGTACTATCAGTTTTGTCGTTATTTGTACTCTCCTCAACATCATCTGCTGATGGTCATGGCAACCATGAACAGGTTGGCCCTCGCACCAGTGCTATTGAAAGCTACTACTGTAGCTATGCCAAAAACAAAGATATGGACGATTTACTCAAGACCGCGGCTGCATGGGATGTATGGGCGGACGATAACTTTCCTGCTGCATACGCTGCCTATGTGTTGTCTCCTGTTGTAACAACAGGGTCCGATTTCCCATTTGATATTGTTTGGTTAGGCGTATCTAAAAACCAGCAAACTCTGGGACAAAACAATGATGCCTGGATCAAAAATGGCGCTGATATGGCGAAAAAGTTTGATGCAGTGACACCCTGTGACAGTCATGGCTATCTGGACAGCATTGAAGCTCGCCCATACAGCAAGCTTGGTCAGGCAGGTTATCTGCAAATTGAGGCCTGCCAGTTCAGTGAGGGTAAGACTCTGGCAGATCTAATGGCCGCTGATATGGAGTGGTCGGCATGGATGGATGAAAGCGGAATGCCTGGTGGTATCTATCGCTGGCTTCCCTCTATTGGTTCACCGCGAGCTGACGAAACTGACTTCTTTAATGTGTATATTACCGAGTCTCTTGCTGATCGCGGCAAAGCTCACGATATGATGATTAAAGGTGGTTTCCCGGTGCGTGAGGCTATGTATGGAGATGTGGCTACCTGTGACAATCCACGCATCTGGCATGCCCAGCCTGTGGGTGGCAAAGCTGCTGGTTAATCTATACTGAAAAGCGTTTAGATTACTGTTGATTAATAGGCCCTGCAGGCTTTGCTTTGCGGGGCTTATTTTTGTCTGGCAGGATATACTTGCCTTTCTTAATGATTTGGATACCTGCCACTGTGGTTCATATAGGTCTGCACTTCTTAGTGCCTGCACTACTTGTTGCTCTGCTGTATAGAGATAACTGGAAATTTGCTTATTTGGTATTAATAGCCACTATGCTGGTAGATATAGATCATCTTCTTGCGGTTCCCATCTACGACCCCAATCGG
>CAXAJC010000207.1:0-2473 GCA_963969005.1 uncultured Cellvibrionales bacterium
CTCCTCTCCACTCTGCTCTCCACTCTGCTCTCCACTCTGCTCTCCACTCTGCTCCCCACTCTGCTCCGCACTTTGCACTTCAATGGCAAATAGAGGCTTATGAACTTCTGCAGTATCCGACTCCTGATAGTAAAGTTTGGTCACTCGGCCGTTGTACATCGAGGGAATTTCAACAATGGCTTTGTCGGTGCTCACATCCACCACAATCTGATCTTCTTCGATCAGGTCGCCTTCCTTAACCTTCCACTCGATCACTTCGCATTCCACAATCCCCTCGCCAATATCCGGCAATATAAAATCTTTGTTCATGGTGATCTCCGGCTAGTAGTTGCAGGTGGCAACAATGGATTCAAAAATTTTAAGATGGTCGGGCAGATAGTGCTTTTCATGGATTAGGGGAAATGGAGTATCCAACCCGGTCACTCGGCTGATCGGTGCCTCCAGACTGAGGAAACAATGCTGCTGAATACTGGCGGCAATTTCCCCGGCATAGCCACCGGTGAGTGGTGCCTCGTGGCTGATAAGCAGGCGTCCGGTTTTAGTGACCGACTGAGCCACGCAGTCGCGATCCCAGGGCAGCAGACTACGCAGATCAATAACTTCACAGGAAATACCTTCGTCCACCGCCAACTCTGCTGCTTTAATAATCTGCACCATCTGTGCGCCCCAGCCCAGCAATGTAATATCTGTGCCCTGCTGAACCACCTCAGCAACCCCCAGAGGAATTTCATAGTCTCCCTCTGGTACCTCGCCTACCGAGGCGCGATAAATGGCTTTGGGCTCAAAAAAGATAACCGGATCTGGATCGCGGATGGCCGATAACAGCAGACCTTTGGCTTGATAGGCATTACTGGGAATAACCACCTTGAGGCCCGGGGTATGGCAGAAATAGGCCTCCGGGGACTGGGAGTGATAGAGGCCACCATCAATACCGCCGCCGTAGGGTGTGCGAATGGTCAGGCCGCCACAGTTAAATTCATCGCCACTGCGATAGCGAAATTTGGCGGCTTCATTAACAATTTGATCAAAGGCTGGAAAGATATAATCGGCAAACTGAATTTCGGCGACAGGCACACAACCCTGAGCGGCCAGACCAATAGCAAAGCCAGCAATACCCTGCTCTGTTAATGGGGTGTTAAAACAACGATCGCGTCCATACTTTGTTTGCAGATTGCTGGTCGCTCTAAATACCCCTCCAAAATGACCTATATCTTCGCCAAGGCAAAGCACCCGCTGGTCCGTAGCCATGGCAATATCCAGCGCACTATTAATGGCCTGCAACAGATTCATTTTGCTGGATTTAGGTTGGTTGCCGATCTCAGGCAATGTTGCTGTGGCCATTTTTACCTCCAATTACGCTGAATAGCGGTCTGGATACTTGGCAATATGAGCTTCTAACGCCTGAAACTGCTCAGACAAATGGCTGGGGACAGTTTTATAGACATCGGTGATCATATCTCCTAGTGGAGGCTTATCTCTCTGCTCCGCCAGCTTGAGTTCAGCCAAGATCTCAGTGCGATAGGATTTCTGCAGGTCGCTGTCTGACTCTTCATCCCACCAGCGCTGGGCGATCAGCCAGTTTTTCATGCGCTGGATTGGGTCTTTGTCCCGCCACTCTTGCTCTTCTTCCTTGCTGCGATAGCCGCTTGGGTCATCGGAGGTAGAATGGGCACCGAGACGATAACTCATGGTTTCAATCAGTACCGGACGCTGCTCTTGGGTGGCGATTCTGCGGGCTTCTGCTGAGGCGGCATAGACGGCCAAAATATCATTGCCATCCACGCGAATGGTTTTAATGCCATAACCCAGACCCCGGGGGGCAATGCCATCACTAGCAAACTGTTCACTGCAGGGTGTCGAGATAGCATAACCATTGTTGCGCACCACAAATACTACTGGGCTTTTATGCACCGCCGCCATATTTAAGCCGGCATGGAAATCGCCCTCCGAGGCGGCACCATCACCGAAATAGCATAGAGTGCAAGCGTCCTTGCCTTGAAGTTTTTGTCCGTAGGCATAGCCAGCGGCCTGGGGAATCTGAGTTGCCAGTGGTGAGCTGATAGTCATGATATTGAGTTCACGGCAGCCATAATGGACCGGCATCATGCGGCCTTTACCTAGGTCTTCCGCATTGCTAAATAACTGGTTCATAAACTGTGCAGTGGTAAAACCGCGATAGCGCATTGCTACCTGTTCGCGGTACTGGGCCATCACCATATCCTGAGGCTGAAATGCCGCTATGGTGCCAGCCACTGCGGCCTCCTCGCCAGTGCAGGTCAAATAAAAGCTCAGCCGGCCCTGCCGCTGCGCCCCCTGCATACGCTCATCGAGCATTCTGGTGTAGAGCATATCGCTATATATTTTTTTTGCTTGATCTCGGGACAGGTCGGGCACTGTGGCACCGGCGGCAACCGAGCCATCCTGATTGAGAATTTGTAGACTGGGGATCTCGATGGAGGACCCATCCTGAAAG
>CAXAJC010000208.1:0-2461 GCA_963969005.1 uncultured Cellvibrionales bacterium
TGCTCGGCACATTGTGGAAGCAGCTGATTAATATTACGGTAGACCCGGAGCTGGCCGCGGTGGAAGGCATCAATGTAGTACTGGTGCGTACTGGCCTAATGCTGATTACCGCGCTGGTGATTGCCATTGCAATGAAAATTGTTGGCGTGCTGCTGATTACCGCGCTGCTAATTATTCCCGCAGCCACTGCCCGACCCTTTACCCATACCCCGGAACAAATGGCTCTGGCAGCAAGTGTTATCGCTATGCTGACCGTGGTTATGGGGTTGGCGCTATCCTGGTATACGGATGCTCCAGCGGGACCTGCGGTGGTTTTATGCGCCGCGCTGCTATTCATCCTTTCTCTGAGTTTGGGACAGAAAAGATAAGCCGGGCCACCAAGTCCGTTATTTAAAAGGTGGCCTGAATTGAGCGCCAGGTGCTGCGCAGCATTGTCTCGCTATGAGGCGCTTTAAAGAAGCCGTGATAATGGCCTTTTGGGTTGATCAATACCAGCTGTGTGCTGTGATCGACGGTGTAGTCTTCGCCCTCTAATGGCACTTTGTTGTAGGCAATATTGATCTCTGCTGTGAGGCGGCGAATCAGATGTTTGTTGCCGGTGACGCCGATAAATTCATCATTAAAGTAGGGCACATATTCAGCCAGCTTTTCAACAGTGTCGCGCTCTGGGTCCAGTGAAATCATCACAATCTGAAGCTTTTCTTTTTCACTGTCTTTCATTTTGCTGTAGGTATCGTTCAGGGTCGCCAATGTAGTGGGGCAGATATCCGGACAGTTGGTAAAGCCAAAGAAGACCATGGTCCAGACGCCTTCCATGCGCGCAATATTAAATGTCTCGCCACGATGGTCGACTAATTCGAAGTCGCTAAAGATCCGTGGCTTGTCCAGCACTATGGCGCCATTTACCCGCAGCTGCTCGGTATTCATAATCACTGGCTGGCTCATGCGCCAGATAAACCCGTAAACCACCAACATAATAAACGCCAGCACCAGGACTATAGTTCGACGGATTGCGGCTTGTTGTTGCATATGATCTGTCCTTTGTTTTTAATCGGGAACCCTGAATCAGGTTCGGTCTATTCAAGCGATATAGAGAATTTTTTCAATCAGGTAATGGTCCAGCAGCATAAGGGCAAACAGTATCATCAGATAGATAATTGAAAACCTAAAGGTTTTCATGCCGCTGTCTTTATCGAGCCACATCACCATTGCCCAGTACAGAAAGCGCAGGCCCAGTAGCAGCGAACCCACCAGATAGAGCAAGCCAAACATACCAGTGAGGTAGGGCAATGTGGTGATGACCATTAACATGGTGGTATATAGCAGGATATTAATTTTGGTGTACTTTTCACCATGGGTAACCGGCAGCATGGGAATTTCGGCCTTGGCATATTCCTCTTTGCGGTGAATTGCCAGCGCCCAGAAATGGGGTGGGGTCCAGGCAAATATAATCAGTACCAGAAGCAGTGCATTGTGGTGAATCTCGCCGGTCACAGCCACCCATCCCAGCAGTGGCGGCGCTGCTCCTGCCAAGCCACCAATAACGATATTCTGCGGTGTAGCTCGCTTGAGAAACATGGTGTAAATAAAGGCATAGCCAACCAGGGAAGCCAGTGTTAGCCAGGCCGTCAGCACATTGGTAAAAACCAAAAGTATGGCCATGCCGGCAAGGCCTGTGAGCATGGCAAATATAACGGCCTGGCGTGCCTCAAGACGGCCCTGGGCAATAGGGCGGTCTGCAGTGCGAGCCATTTTGTCATCAACATGGCGGTCAACAATATGATTGACCGCTGCCGCAGAACCGGCACAGAGGGCAATGCCCAGATTGCCAAAAAGCAGTATTTGCACAGGCACAGTCTGATCTGTTGCCAGCAACATGCCAATGACGGAGGTCAACAGCATCAGGCCAACAACGTTGGGCTTGCACAGCTCAAGGTAATCGCGCCAGGTAGCTGTTACCGCACTGGTTTCAACATTGGACATTATGGTTATCCCAAATGGCTCTTATTATCGGTTCGGTGAATATTTTAGCAGATGTTTGAGGTCATCTAGCAGACCGCCACCATCCTGTTGCTGGGTGTAATATAAAACCGCCTGATGGTCAGGTGTAACCACGAAGTACCTGGTTTCACGCATATCCCATTCCGCAGAGCTACCCTTAAGTGCAGCGCTCAGTTGATCAGCCTCTATCTGGTTTATGATCAGATAGGGATGTACTGCCTGCAGTTCCTCCAGATCAATCAGTTGCATACTGGCGGAATCAGGGAGATAAATACGTTCCAGACGGCGGCTTGATTTGCCCAGCAGCATATGAATCTGACGGCTATTAACCAGCACATCCTGACAACCCTGATTGCACCCCTCACCACCGGCTACTACAACCTTCCACTTGGGTGCTTCGCCCTGGGGCAGAGCCACCAGTAATGGACTCATATCTACAGTGGGGCTAACAATTGCTCCC
>CAXAJC010000209.1:0-2405 GCA_963969005.1 uncultured Cellvibrionales bacterium
CCACTATCGGCGAAATTACAAAACCGCTACAACCTGCCACTGTGGCCCTGTGGCTGTGGTCTGGAAGGCTGTTTTAATGAATATATCTCCGGTCTCGGATTGCAGCGGATGTGTGGGCATTTTGGAGGGCATTATAAAAATGCACAGGATCTAATGGTCGGGGTGCGGGCTGGCGATACCAAGGCTAACGAAATATTTAATGCCTATATTGATTGTCTGGGTGCCTTTATTTCTATGCTAACTCTGATGTACGACCCAGATATGATTGTGCTTGGTGGTGGACTATCCAATATTGACGAAATATACCAGCGGCTTCCGGATGCTGCGGCTGAGTATCTATTTAGCGGAGTGATTCTGGCACCGGTGGTGCCGCCAATGTATGGTGACTCCAGTGGTGTAAGAGGGGTAGCAATGTTGGGTCATCAGGCAGCGTTGGAGGCTAATGCCGATGAATAGTGTTATTCACAATGCACAGATTTTCGATGGCGACAGGTTGCTGCAAGATCATGCGGTGATTATCAATGATGGCCTAGTTGAGCAGTTGCTGCCTCAGTCTGAGGTACCCTCTGATATTGAGCAGACTACTGATCTGATGGGCAACTATTTGGTTCCGGGATTTATTGATCTTCAGATTAATGGGGGCGGTGGAGTGCTGTTCAATAATGCGCCTACGTTAGATAGCATTCGCGTTATCGGGCAAGCTCACCGCCAATATGGCACTACCGGATTTCTACCCACCTTAATCACTGATAGTTTTGAGGTTATGGAACAGGCCATTGCTGCGGTTGCTCAGGCAATAGAGCAGTCTGTGCCCGGTGTTTTGGGTATTCATCTCGAGGGGCCATTTCTCAATGAGGAGAAAAAGGGCACCCACAACGCAGAGAACTTTTGCCTGATTGATGATCGCGGTTTTGACATTATTACAGGGCTGAATTGTGGCAAAACACTGATCACCCTTGCTCCCGAACTGACCACAGCTGAGATGATTCAGCGTATCTCTGACTCAGGAGTTATTGTCTGCGCAGGGCATAGCGCCGCTGATTATACGGAGAGTAAACGGGCTCTGGAGGCGGGGGTTAGTGGTTTTACCCATTTATACAATGCTATGACAGGCTTGCAAAGTCGCGAACCAGGAATGGTAGGTGCAGCCCTTGAAGATAACAGTAGCTGGTTTGGCATTATTGCTGATGGTTACCACTCACACCCGGCAGCCTTTAAAGTGGCTGTGACAGCTAAATATCGTGGTGGGGCCATTCTAGTCACTGACGCCATGCCCTCTGTGGGGTCCGAAAATAAATCTTTTGTGCTAAATGGCGAAACCGTAAGTGCGGTTAATGGTCGCTGCTATAACGCTGACGGGGCACTGGCAGGTTCTGATCTGGATATGGCGGCTGCCGTTCGCAATGCGAGCAAATTTGCCGATATTGAATGGCTGGAGGCAGTGCGCATGGCATCCTTATATCCAGCTCAAGCGCTTGGGATTGACGACAGCCATGGGCGCATTAAATCCGGTTATCGCGCTAATTTTGCAGCCTTGGATCAGCAGCATAAGGTGTTTGCGACCTGGATTGAAGGCCAACATTCACAGCATATTATGGATGCTCAGACAGGCTAAGCTGGATCAATAATTTTGTCAGAGGGGGAGCGATGGAAGTGATAATTGTAAAAGGCGCCGATGCTGTCGCCGAGGTGGGCGCACAGTTGGTTTGCGAATTGCTCAATAAAAAGCCCGAGGCTGTGATGGGCCTGGCTACTGGCAGCACGCCTATAGCTCTTTATCAGAAACTTATTCAGCGCTATCAGCAGGGTGAGGCAAGTTTTCGCGCTGTAACTACCTTTAATCTTGACGAATATATTGGAATGACTGCGGATAACCCGCAGAGCTATCGCTCGTTTATGGATCGAGAATTATTTGATCAAATAGATATACTAAAAGCCAACACCCATGTGCCCAGCTGTGGTCTCGACGATAACCCGCGCGCTATTGGTGCTGCCTATGAGAATGCAATATCTGCGGCTGGAGGCATAGATCTACAAATATTGGGCATTGGTTCTAACGGACATATTGGGTTTAACGAGCCCTGTTCCAGCCTGTCTTCCAGGACAAGGGTAAAAACTCTAACTGAGTCGACGGTTAGAGATAACAGTCGATTATTTAGTGCGGGGGAGTTCCAGCCTCATTTAGCCATCACTATGGGCATTGCCAGCATACTGGAGTCTCACCGAGTTACGCTGCTGGCTACCGGAGCTCATAAGGCTAAGGCGGTGCGCGATGCGATTGAGGGCCCCTTGTCGGCGAGATGTCAGGCCAGTGCTCTCCAAACGCACGAAAGAGCCACCTTTATTATTGATGAGGCCGCCGCCTCATGCCTTGAATACAGAGATTACTTTCGTTGGGCTAATAG
>CAXAJC010000210.1:0-2387 GCA_963969005.1 uncultured Cellvibrionales bacterium
TGTAGCGACAATGAGTCAATCGAGCCCTGCTGCTCAAAATCCCTCACCAGTCCGGTAAAGGTCACCACCGCGCCCACAGAGGACGATAGCTGGCGAAGAAATTGGTACTCCGTCGCCAGATCAAAATCTTCAGTTTGAATACGCAGGCGATTCAAGCTATTAGCCCCCAGTAACCGGCGGCAAAAAAGCCACTTCACTGCCCGCGGCCAGCTGTTGGTCCCAGCTAACAATCATCTGGTTAACCGATACCAGCACCTGAGGCTCATGTAGCTCTTTGGCCAGCAACGGAAAGTCCGCCGCCAATAACTCCCGAATCTGTGCCGGTGTTGAAGCCTCAATCGAGGCCGGCACATCTGCCGCAAAATCACCCAGACGACCAAAAAACAGCAGGTTAATCATTGTGCGCTCCAGTCCCCGGACTTGCCGCCAGACTTCTCCAGCAACTTGGTCTCACGGATAATCATGCCCTTATCCAACCCTTTGCACATATCGTAAACCGTGAGCGCCGCCACCGAGGCCGCGGTTAAAGCCTCCATCTCAACGCCAGTTTTACCCGTGGTTTTGCACAGGGCAGTAATCAGCAAGCTATTACCCTGTAACTCAATATCCACCGTAATTTTGGATAGCGGCAATGGGTGACACAGAGGGATCAGGTCGCTGCACTTTTTAGCCGCCTGAATGCCGGCAATACGCGCGGTAGCGTAAAGATCACCTTTCGGCAGATTATCATCTGTAATCGCCGCCACAATAGCCGGTGTCAGTTCAACCTGAGACTGGGCAGTGGCAGTTCGGACGGTATCCGCTTTGGCGGAGACATCCACCATATGGGCTTCGCCGCTGCGGTTTAGATGGGTCAGTTTGGACATAGATTTCAATAACCATAGAGAGGCACAAGTGGCGCTTATTATGGCAAAGTCTGGGGGCTAATACATGATTTAAACCGCTGTTGGCATACAAAAGCCCGCCTAGAGGAAGGTGGCAATCTTATCCAAAGGCAAGCGCTCAATATCAGGCACCCTAGTGCCCTCGGCAGGATAGCCAGTGACTAGCAACAAAAAAGGCCGCTCATGGCTGGAGCGCTCAAGAATTTGAGACAGGAATTTCATCGGGCTGGGGGTATGGGTCAGCGTCGCCAACCCAGCATTATGCAGCGCTGTAATTAACACCCCAGTGGCAATACCCACAGACTCAGAGGTGTAGTAGTTTTTATGCTTGTCGCCATTGTCATCAATGGTGACCTTCTTGAGGAAGATAGCAATCAGAGCCGGTGCGGTTTCCAAAAAGGGCTTATTGGCATCTGTGCCCAGAGGCGCCAGAGCATCCAGCCACTCCTCTGAAGCCCGATTCTCGTAGAGCTCCCGCTCCTCAATCTCCGCCGCCTCACGAATCTTTTGTTTAATCTCTTGATCCTGCACCACCACAAAGTGCCAGGGCTGCATATTAGCGCCGCTGGGCGCAGTGCCCGCCGCCAAAATAGCATCTTCCAGCACTGAAGCCGGAACAGGCTTATTCGAGAAATCGCGCACCGACCGGCGCTTGGACATTAGCTGATAAAAATCCCTAGCCTGCTGCTGCATAGACGCCTCCTCTTGAGAAGAGAAATCCAAAGGAATAAATGCATCTGACTTGGCCATAGAACTGTTTTTATTTTAGGTAAGGTAAGCAGAATAACTTAGCCGCCCTCAATCACCAAATAGATCGCCGGATGTAAACCGATGCTGGGGTCAAGCTCCCTGCTCCAGAGCCAGCAGATGCCTCTTAAGGAACAGACCACCACCCCAGGCATTTTGCGATATCTAAAATCTAGCAGGCATTACGTACCGCCGAAATACCCAAGAATAAATTTAGCGACTTTTTTATAAAACTGGATCTGAATCTGACTCATCCGCGACAACCTTATCATTAGCCATTTCCGCACATGAGTAATCGGTTATCCGTAAAAATGGGCTCGTGGCAACCTTCGTTTGAAATCCTTATCCCCTCGCATTGATCATAATTTAGCCATTTAAAAACTGGATTTAACTACTGTGTTAACATACAGTTAGATCAACTATTTCTATTTCTCCGTTTTTTTGTTTTGGGAGAGTCCAGGAGAAACTCTGTTAGTTTTCTTTATCTGCCAATGCCTTTCACTAGAGGCATGTAACTAAATGCGCCCGCCTGGGAGCATCAACTCCGCCGGCAGACGACTTTCCATAACCGATATAGGAGTATCAATTATGAACACAGTTAATAGTAGTCAACCCAGTCCCTATCTGCCCGACCATTTAGATGTTGTCACCCACCCACTGGTCCACTTTCGTGAACCGCCCTCTTTTACCAACTGCCTGGATATTCTGCATAACTGCTGTTATCTGGTGGATTTATTTGGCTATGTTGATCTAGAT
>CAXAJC010000211.1:0-2387 GCA_963969005.1 uncultured Cellvibrionales bacterium
ACCTATAGCTGGTCACAGCCAACACCGCCATCAGCAAAATAACCACAATAATCACCGCGGCCACTCTGGATACCAGCAGCAGATTAAGTCGACTCAGATAAGAGCGAATCCACAGGCCCACCCCCACCAGACCAAGAAAAATAATCAGCCCCACCAATAGGGTAGTTTGGATAAAGGCCAGCGCAATCAACACCGGCATAAAGGTACCAGAGGTGCGAATACCCACCAATACTCGCATCAAAACCACCACCAGTGCGGCCACAGGAATTAATAGCAATCCCTTAAAAATGCCCTGCTGTTCAACGGGCAGTGCGTACACCGAAAAGTCCAGCAAATCCACCTGCTCAGATCGTTGACCCATGCTGATCACGGTTTTAACCGGCAGGCTATTGCTAACCAGAGCAAACTCGAGACTGGAATCACGCCCTCCTACTACATTGAGTACAGCACCATCGCCCCGCTGCCAGATAAAGAAATTATCCGGCAAGCCAACACTGGCATTTCGGGGGTCGAAAATAACCCATTTAACACCATTGTGAATCTCTATCAATGAACTCAGGGTCTGACGACGACGGCCATCTTCCAGCACAATGCCACGAAGCTGATGGGCGGGAATACCTTTGTAGGCAAGCACATCCATGATCACTACCAGACTGTCCTCCTGATAGGAACCCAGCAAAAACAGACTGTCCTGATCTGGTGACTGACGCAGAAATTCCTGCAGTAGCTGACCGGTAAAACTCTCTTCATCGGAGGACTGTTGCGAGAGGCGATCAACCAGTCTAGCCATAGCTGCCTGTCGATCATTTTCTAAAAGCGGTGGACTGACCTCAGGCACCGGCAGATCCGGCAGAGCTTTGGCCTGATTAGCGCGAAACATCTGCTGTTTGTAGTAGAGGGTTGTGGGCCGTTCTAGCGTCTGACGTGTCCAGCGCGCGCGACGGCTTTCAAAACCATTATCATTGGAGGGCGCGATAACGGAAAAGCCAAAACCCGAGGATGCAAAGTACTCGTCCACATTGGACCAACCCGCCAGCATAGTCGGCAACTTAAGTTCAACTTCCACCGCGTCTGCCTTGGAGGGCCTAAAACTAACCTTGGACTCAACCGTCCACACATCCCGGTACTCACCAGGTAAAAGAGGAAAACCCAAATTAACCGCCTTGTAGAGGCACAGCCCCAGACCCAGCATAATCAGACTGGCTGCAATAAGACTAACCTGAACTCTAGAGCTAACCATAACTGCTAAATCCGTTTATTTGTCGAGGGTGTGATGGCGGCTGACATCCACAATCAGGCTATCGGTAAGAAAATTGCGGCCAATCAACATGGGGTATTCAAAGTTGGTACGATTAGTCAAATTAACATCAATACGCGAACGCGTCTTGCCCAGAGTCACCCACATTCGCACCACAAAGCGGCGGTCATAGGGACCATCAGTTTGCTTGATAAGTACCCGGCGGCGCAGGCGCAATTCCTGAGGGTGCCTGTACCCTGTGGCAGGATCAATCAGCACAAAACGCACATAACGACGACCATCTTTTTCAATCAGCTGGATATCCTCAGCATGAATGGAGGTAGTGTCAGCACCAGTATCAATACGCGATTCAAGCATAAGGTCGCTTTTTCCTGCCCCGGCCTTGCCAATTCTGGCCCATTCAACGGCGCCAATAATAGGTAGGTGCATCTTGCCCGCCGTCGTTGCCATGGGTGGCAATTTTGCTGGCACCGTTTTGGTTACTATGCGCTCGATCACCTGTGGAGCCGGACATTGCTGTTCAGTTCTAATCGTCTCCTGGGGTGCAGGGCAAGAGCTGGCAGATCTGTGGGTCGAAGACATCAGTGAACAGCCTGATATCAGCAGCAACAGCAAAATCTGACTGATCACAGTCCCAGACTTGGTAGATTTGAACAGATTAATCCTCAGCATGGCGCTGAGTATAACGCTGAAAGTCACCGGAAGCATAACCACAAAAACAGGCGAATAGAGTAGGTGGAAAGACTAGCTCGAGGCTACTCTGTAACCACAGTCCGCCCAATAGCGTACTTATTACCCTTGGGATTAGCAAAATAACAATGCCAACCACCGAGAAAGGCAAATATCGGTTTAAGGACTGAACCGCCAGCAGACAGAATATCAGCCTGAGTTTGCTCCAGATCGTCACTGTAAAACACTAGCAGGGCACTGCCATTATCAGTAGAGACAGTTTGATACGAGAGCAAAAACCCATCCTCCAAGCCAGCATTGGTAAGGGCAGCGTACTCCGGGCCATAGTCGGTAAACACTCAGCCAAACACCAGAGTAAAAAATGCTTTGGTTGTACTAAGATCAGAGGCGGGAAACACAACATCATCTATTTTTTTATAGTTGCTCATAGGTGCTACCC
>CAXAJC010000212.1:0-2364 GCA_963969005.1 uncultured Cellvibrionales bacterium
GGTGGATTCCATCTGCCTGAAGAAGAAACTAAAGCCCACTCGGTCAACCAGATCATTGGCCAGCTGGGTAGCTACAATCTCATGGCGCAACTGATGTTCTGCAACAGCACCGCTGTAGCGCTCAATCAGCTCAAGGGGAAAGGCGTTGTAAACTGATCTGGCTAACCAGGGTTCAGAGAGCAAGTCCACCTGCAGCAACACCTCTTTAAGCATTACTTTTGAATAACAGATTAATACCGACAGCTCAGGCCTTGTCCAAACAGGCTGGTTGCGATTGATACGCTCATTAAGCTGGTCATCTGTGGGCAGAAACTCCAGCTCGCGATCCAGCCGGCCGGTTTCTTCCAGCCACGCCATAAAGCGCTGATACTCTGCATGCTGCTGATTACTGCGGTGCAAAGCCAGACTTATAGCCTGGGTTTGCCGGGCGTTGTTGTGCAATACCAACTCAGCTACGGCATCTGTCATCGAGGCCAGAAACTGATTGCGCTCGTCCATGCCAAGCTGGCCAGACATCACCTGTTTATTTAACAAAATTTTGATATTGACCTCATGGTCCGAGCAGTCGACACCAGCGGCATTATCAATAAAGTCGGTATTACACAGGCCGCCGCCCAGGCAGAACTCAATCCGGCCGCGCTGGGTCATACCCAGGTTGCCTCCCTCCCCAAACACTCGACAGCGCAGTTCCTTGCCATTGACCCGCAGCCCATCATTGGCGCGATCGCCTACCTCGGCATTATTTTCCCCGTAGGATTTTACATAGGTCCCAATGCCACCATTCCAGATCAGATCCACTTGAGATTTAAGCAGCGCAGTCATCAACTCGAAGGGGGTCACTTCGGTTTTATCAATATCAAACCGAGCTTTTATTTCTGGCGTCAGTTTTAAAGATTTGGCCGAGCGGGAATACACGGCACTACCCTTGGACATTAGAGATTTATCAAAGTCGTCCCAGGTGCTGCGGGGAGTCTCAAACAGTCGCTTGCGCTCAGCAAAGGTCGCCGCAGAGTCCGGGTTGGGGTCAATAAAGATATGCAGATGGTTAAATGCGGCCACCAGCTGAATATGCTCAGACAGCAGCATGCCATTGCCGAACACATCACCGCCCATATCACCAACACCCACCACAGTGAAATCCTGCTTTTGGATATCCATGCCTATTTCACGGAAGTGCCGTTGCACCGCCACCCAGGCACCGCGAGCGGTAATACCCATACCTTTGTGGTCATAGCCATTGCCGCCGCCAGACGCGAAAGCATCACCCAGCCAGAAATTATTGGCTTCGGATATTTCATTGGCGATATCCGAAAAGGTAGCCGTACCTTTGTCCGCGGCCACCACCAGATAGGGATCATCGGTATCCCGGCGCACTACATCACGGGGCGGTACCACTTCACCATCAATCAGATTATCACTGATATCCAAAAGAGCCTGGATATACAGCATATAACTGGCTATACCCTCTTGCAGCCAGGCATCCCGACCAGCAGTCATAGTCGCCTGTTTAGCCACGAAACCGCCCTTGGCACCAGTGGGCACAATCACGGCATTTTTAACTTGCTGGGCTTTTACCAGGCCCAGTACTTCGGTGCGATAGTCCTCCAGACGATCTGACCAGCGCAGACCTCCCCGAGCCACCTTGCCCCCTCGCAGATGCACCCCTTCGACTCTTGGTGAGTAAACAAAAACCTCAAAGGCAGGCCTTGGCTTTGGTGCCAGATTGATGGCGCCAGTCTCAAGCTTGACTGAAATATAGGATTTATATGTGCCATCGGCAAAGGTCTGAAAAAAGTTGGTGCGCAATGTTGCCTGAATCACTTCCAAATAACTGCGAATCACATTGTCTTCGCTGATATTGTCCACATTATCCAAAGCAGCAATCACATTATTGACCAGACCGTCGGAGCGCTCGATGCGATTATCCCCGGCATAGCGGGGATCAAAATAACTCTTAAACAGAGCGACCAGATTGCGGGTAATGTCCAGATAGCGGGACAATGTGTCAGCGATAAAGTCCTGACTGTAGGAAATGCCCAGCTGCTTTAGGTAGCGGGCATAGAGTCGCAGCATGGCCACCGCCCGCCAGTCCAGACGTGCACCCACAACCAGACGATTGAAGCTGTCATTCTCAGCATCGCCCTTCCACACTCGGCTTAAGGCCTCTTTGAAGCTGCTCTGCACCGCAGAGACATCCACATCCACATCCAGAGAAAATGACAGATTAAATTCCTGCATCCATACCTGAGTTTCATTATCCGGCTGAATCAGATAGGGGTGCTCCATAACCACCCGAAAACCGAGATTTTCCAGCATGGGAATCATATCTGAAAGCTCCAGCGGAGCCTCGCGATGGAACAGCAC
>CAXAJC010000213.1:0-2313 GCA_963969005.1 uncultured Cellvibrionales bacterium
CATAAAGCCCAGCACCGCCATTTTGGCTGCGCCATAATTGGTCTGGCCAAAGTTACCGTACATGCCACTTGAAGAAGTGGTCATCACAATACGGCCATAGTTTTGCTCGCGCATAATGTCCCACACCGCCTTGGTGCAATTGACCGAGCCCATAAGATGCACATCCATCACCAACTGAAAATCCGCCAAATCCATCTTGGCAAAAGACTTATCCCGCAGAATACCAGCGTTGTTAATCAAAATATCCACCCGGCCCCACCTGTCCATGACTTGGGCAACCATATCCTGCACTTCATCAAACTTAGCCACATTGGCACCATGGGCAAAAGCTTCACCGCCCGCCGCCTCAATCAGCCCAACCACTTCCATCGCTGCATCAGAAGAGGCACCAGTGCCATCTCTTGCGCCACCCAGATCATTGACCACAACCTTGGCACCGCGCTCAGCCAGCGCCAGCGCATGGGAACGACCAAGGCCATTGCCCGCACCAGTGACAATGGCCACCTGTCCTTCAAAATTAATACTCATTACCTACCTCATCTAAAAAATTAGGCTAAGGATTAGTTAGCCATCTGCACGCTAAGCCACTCAGCAACCAATGCTGGCTTATCACCGCCTTCAATTTCTACGGAAACCTCAACCTTAAAATCGTACTGTCCAGGACGCTTCTCACTGATATCAAGCACAGTGGCATGACAGCGTATTTTGCTACCCACACGAACAGGCGCGACAAAGCGGACTTTATCGAAGCCCTTGTTAACACCCATATAGATGCCTTCAATCAGCAAGTTGTAGCTCTCAGAAAAATAGGACAGCATCGACAGAGTCAAAAAGCCGTGGGCAATAGTGCCGCCGAACGGGGTTTTGGCTGCCGCTTCCGGGTCGATATGAATAAACTGACGATCCAATGTGCATTCGGCAAATTCATTGACCTGCTCCTGAGTTACCTCAAACCAATCAGTGGGTTCGCAGACATGGCCAATATATTGTTCAATTTCGGATTTCTTAATCACTTGTGGCATAACATTTATCCTTTGTAGGTCTGACCCTGGGTCAGAATAGAAATAGCCTGTATAGCTCAATAAACCAGGCGGAGTCTGAACCGCCCGACCATTGATGACCATGACATTCTATGTCCGGTTACGACTAACTGCCATCACTGAAACTAATTATGATCATGAGCCATACAGTTGTGCTTAAAGGTTGGTATGACTACCATGGAGTCCTTCGAACGGGATTGTGAGCAACAGCAAATTACTACCTCAGATACTAGTCAGGTGTTTGGCCGCTTCCTGAAATTCTGGCGCGGCGTACACAGCCTCAGCCAGGAACAGCTCGCCGATCTGATCAACAGCTCGCCCCGCCATATCAGCCGCTTGGAAAATGGCAGTAGCCGCCCCAGCCAAACCATAGCCACTGATATAGCAGAAGCACTGCACCTGGGCCAGCGGGATACCAACCATCTATTAATTGCAGCTGGGTTTCTGCCCAGCAACGCAGAGCTGGACTTCCACGCCCCTGAACTGCGGTGGCTGCGCAATACCATGACTATGTCACTCAAAGCTCTGGATCCCTACCCGGCCATTGTCGTCAATGAATCCAATGATATTCTTATGGTCAATCGCGGCTGGGTCGGGCTGTTTAATCAGACGATAAGCAAAGCCATACTTGATCGCGTCAGTAATAATTTTGAATTTCTGTTTAGCCGTCAGGGTGCTGGTACCTTTATTAGCGGCTGGGAAGATACCTTGTCGGTTATTTTGATGTCTCTGGAGCAGAGAGCTCTTTTTAGCAACGATCCCAGCGACCATGATATGCGTGATCGTTTGGCCAAACATGGAAATGTACCTGCAGACTGGCGCCAGCGCGCGGCTAGGCTAGAGCCTATGTCAAGCTTTCGCATGCAGATCAATCTCAACGGCGAGCTAAAGAAGTTCTTTAGCGTCCACAGCACAGTCAGCACATTGGGGCCCTCAGCATTCCTGTCTGGGCCGAGTATCAATATCAATACACTCTACCCCGAGGATGAACAGCTGGATCTGGCACAATTTTGCAGCGGTGAACTCAGTCACCCACTGTTATTTTATTAAAGACGCAAGCGCCAAAGCCACAGAGACCCTGAAGAAATAACCATCTTAGCTACCCTAATATGCCAATTTATGCTTGAATGACTGCTGTTTTTTTGGACCTGCTGACAATACTGCCATCATGTTTACTCTCCACATAAGAATAACCCTGAAGGCATTTTCTAACACAGTAAAAGCTCTATGCATAAGGAATATGGATGGCTAATTTTTCAGACCTTTATCTGTC
>CAXAJC010000214.1:0-2228 GCA_963969005.1 uncultured Cellvibrionales bacterium
ACATTATAGTTTAAAGTTTACACTGTCAACTTAGAAATAAACTGGTAGCACAATGCAATATCATCATGGCAATTTACGGCAGCAGCTAATTATTTGTGCCTATGACTGGATATCAGCTAATGGGGTTGAGAGTATTAGTCTCAGAAAAATAGCGGCAATAGCCCATGTCTCTCAAACAGCTCCATACCGACATTTCAATTCGAAAGAACATCTGCTGGCCGAGGTAGCCACAATGGGCTTTGACAATTTTTCCTCAGCGATGAGCAACAATAAAACCACTGATGACCCAGCCGAAGACCTGGTGCGATGTGGGGTGACCTACATTGAATTTGGATTAAACAACGAACATATTATAGATCTGATGTTTAACTATCCAATCAAGAAAACTGATTTCCCCAATCTTTTAGCGGCCGCAGACAAGGCCTTCGGGATGCTTTTACAAAGATTGCAATATCTGCACCAAGGCAACGAAGATTCAGTGCGACTTAACAGTATCTCAATGCATGCCTATGTCCATGGGCTACTGACCATTATGCAAATGAACCAGCGAATAGAGAGTTCAGCCACCAGTGATTTTTATGCGGCTTCGTCGGCATTACAGGATAATCTTGAGAAAATGTTGGGGAGCTTTATTAAAAGTCTGGATTACTCATAAGCCCTAGGCGCTCTGGTTTCTAATTCCTGTCGATCAAAAACGCAGTGGATTAGGACTGGAGCGACTTATTTGAAGATGATACTAGAGAAAATGGTGGGCCGTCCGCGACTCGAACGCGGGACCAATTGGTTAAAAGCCAACTGCTCTACCAACTGAGCTAACGGCCCTCAGCGGAAGTTGGGTATCATACTGACCAGAAGCCAAAATTCAAGCGTTATTTTGATATCTGGTAGGGTCTTTTACCCCTGCCTCGACAAACCCCTGTTGTCGCAGTCGACAACTGTCACATTTACCGCAGGCAAGGCCTTCTAGACTAGCCTGATAACAGGAAACGGTCTGACTATAATCCACCCCCAACGCCAAACCAGCTTGCACTATTTCGGCCTTGGTCATATTAATCAGAGGGGCATGGATCTCTAATCTCTGGCCCTCCACGCCAGCCTTGGTGGCCAGATTAGCCATGCTAGCAAATGCATCAATATAAGCTGGCCTGCAGTCAGGGTAACCGGAATAGTCCACGGCATTAACCCCGAGGAATATATCATTGGCCCCAAGCACTTCAGCCCATCCCAATGCGATAGACAGGAATACCGTATTGCGCGCAGGAACATAGGTTACAGGGATACCAGTGGTCTCATGTTCTGGCACATCAATCGCAGTATCTGTGAGCGCAGAGCCACCAATGGTACCCAGATCTAGCTTGACCACTTTGTGCTCTGTCACATCCATATTAGAGGACACACGACGGGCCGCTTCCAGCTCTGACCTATGGCGCTGACCATAGTCGAAACTCAATGTATAACAGTCATAACCCTGGTCCAGAGCCATTGAGAGTACGGTAGTTGAGTCCAGTCCACCTGAGACTAGAATAACGGCTTTTTTTGACATGCTTTTAACCTAATGGCTTTGTTAATGCCCGGGCTGATCGCCCCAGATATATTTATGGGTTTGGAGCTGCATTCTAACATTGAGCTTATCCTGCAACATCCACTCTGCTAACTGTTTTGGTGCAAGCTCACCCTGGCTGGGAGAGAATAGTATCTCCGCAACCTTATCCGCCAGCTGCAGCTCATCCACTTTCATACAGCACCAGTCGTAGTCCTTGCGATCACAGATCACAAACTTGACCTCATCATGGGGCAGCAACAGCGGGATATTGTCGTAGAGATTGCGCGTCATCTCACCGGAACCCGGAGTTTTTAAATCAACAATCTTAAATACTCGCGGGTCGACATCAGCAACGGGCATGGCACCGCTGGTCTCCAGGGAAACTCTGTAACCGGCGTCACAGAGTTGCTCAAGCAGTTCGATGCACTGAGGCTGAGCCAGAGGCTCTCCCCCTGTCACAGTGACATAGCGGGCACCATAATCGGCCACAGTTTGCATTATTTCACTGAGTGCCATTTTAGAACCGCCTTCGAAAGCGTAGGCGGTATCACAGTAACCACAGCGCAGCGGGCAACCGGTCAGACGCACAAATACCGTGGGTAAACCGGTGGTACTGGTCTCACCCTGCAGGGAATGAAATATTTCTGTGATACGCAGAGACTGTTCGGGCATAGTTTTATTTCAG
>CAXAJC010000215.1:0-2221 GCA_963969005.1 uncultured Cellvibrionales bacterium
CCTAAATATTTTGCAGCCTCTACCCACTTATAATGATTTTCAACCGCCCTGCCTCTCTGAGCCATATCAGGCGCCCCGAGGTGACCCTCAGCATCGACCATAATCAGTAAACTTTGCACACCATGGTCGTCCGCACGAGTTTTTAACGCAGTTAAAAAATTCCTGTTATTGGCTTTGCCCAAAAAGAACTGACTGACGTATTCAACCGCATAGATGTCAAAAACCTTTTGGGTTTTTATTGGGAAATCCAACGGCTTAAGTTGCCCAGCTCTAAGCTGACGATGCATAGACCACTGGGCCAGAGATATATCGAAAAACATCTCAGACCGCGGGCTAAGTGAGGATGCAGAAGTGGGCATTATGGAAGCCACAGCACTCAGGGCTAGTAATCTGCCACTATTAGAAAGCCACTGTCTTCTGCTTAACATTTAGGGATCCTCCAACGCTTGCACTGTATCTGAAGTCCTGCGTCTAGATCGAATGTAAAAATTGTAGACAACGCCAAAGCTCACCTTGCTCCTATAATTCTCTAACTTGAATGTTTCTAAACCAGACTCTGTCGCCATGGTCCTGAAGCGCAATATGCCCAGACTCAGTCTTAGCAAAGCCATCAAACGTTACAAACTTGCTGCTACGGAAGCGAGCGATCCAGTCATCAGACCAGAGGTGATAGCTTAAAATTTTGGAGCCATTGAGCCAGTGTTCCACATGGCCGTTTTCCACCTTTATACGCGACTGATTAAACTCACCAGAGGGACGAAAAGCTGATAGGGACGGACCATAGAGATCAAAGACAGAACCAGAAATTCGACTAGAGCCAACCAACTGCGGAAAGCTTTGATCATCTAAAATCTGATATTCAATACCAGTTTTCCACACCCAGTCGCCATCGCTGGCAACGCGATAAAAGATGCCACTATTACCCTTTTCTGAGATTTTCCATTCCAGCTTTAACTCGAAGTCTGCAAATGTGTCCACCGTAACAATGTCACCACCACCACCAGCAGTTAAAACCATATCACCCCCAATCACCTGCCACTGACTGCCAACCGGGTTATTATCTGTCGCAGTCCAACCCTCCATGGATTTACCATCAAACAGGCTAGTCCATTCCTGAGATGCTATCTGGCCAGAGCTCGTGCTATTTGCATTGGGAGGACTGCAGCCAGCGAGCAAGAAGCAAACTGCAAACACAGTGGCGAACCTGACATATTGATTTTCGACTAACGTCATTAACCCTGACTCTCCTATACTGATTTCGATCTTCTGATCAAAGACTACATAAATTGTCCGTCTTGCAAGTGGGTACCAGCAAAATCGTCAAACTGCCGGTCGGCAATACGAATCAAACGGTCGGCAATAAATGGCGCACCCTCTTCTGCACCCTGCTGAGGATGCTTAAGACAACATTCCCACTCAAGGACAGCCCAGCCACGATAGCCGTACTGAGTCAATTTACTAAAAATAGCGCGAAAATCAATCTGACCATCACCCAGAGATCTAAAACGTCCGGGACGATCCACCCAGGAGGCGTATCCGCCATAGACTCCGGATCGACCATTGGGTCTAAACTCAGCATCCTTGACATGAAAAGCTTTGATTCTGGAGTGATAGATATCAATAAAGGCCAGATAGTCCATCTGTTGCAATAAAAAATGGCTCGGGTCATACAGAATATTAGCCCGAGGATGGTTGTCCACAACATCCAGAAAGCGATCAAAGGTCAAGCCATCATGAAGGTCTTCACCCGGATGCAGCTCATAGCAAACATCGACACCGGCAGCATCGTAGGCATCAAGAATAGGTAGCCATCTTTTACCCAGATCTGCAAAACCCTGCTCAATCAAACCAGCGGGTCGCTGCGGCCAGGGATACATTCTGTGCCAGAGCAATGCTCCGGAAAAAGTAGCATGAGAGGACAACTGCATATGAGCGCTGGCTTTAGCCGCCAGCAAAAGCTGGTTGACCGCCCACTCATCGCGGACGGCCGCATTACCTCTGAGCTCTGGAGGTGCAAACGTATCCAGATCAGCAGCATAGGCTGGGTGCGCCGCCACTAACTGACCCTGCAGATGAGTCGATAGCTCGGTTATCTCAACACCAGCATCTGCACAAATGCCCATCACCTCATCGCAGTAGGCCTGACTTTCTCCAGCCTTTTCGAGGTCGAATATGCGCTTGTCCCAGGTGGGGATCTGAACGCCTTTGTACCCCAAGCCTG
>CAXAJC010000216.1:0-2203 GCA_963969005.1 uncultured Cellvibrionales bacterium
GTTCGAGACTTTAATATGTATGGCCCCCCGGGCATTGATAAAGACTTCCACGAAGCCTGGGCCACATTATTGCAAGAGGACGATTCCTGCCCTCTGGTTTGGACCCAGGAAAATGAAGGCCATTGGCTGCCCACAAGAACATCTATTATTGAAGAGATACTTACCGACTACAGCAAATTTTCCAGTCGCAGTATTATCCTTCCCAAAAGCCACAGTGCTGACCATGGTCTGCTGCCCACCACTATCGATCCCCCGGAACATCATTTTTATCGCAAGACCTTAAATCACAGCATGGCCCCGGCGGCAGTCAATGCCATGGGCGATGATATTCGCGATATTGTGACCAGCCTGATCGATGGCTTTGTGGATAAGGGCGAATGTAATTTCACCAGGGATTTTGCTGATATTCTGCCGATCCGTGTATTTCTGTCGATGATGAATCTGCCAGAAGATGATATTCCCCAAACCAAGTACTGGACTGATCAGCTGATTAGACCGGATGGCACTATCACCTTTGCCGACGCACTGCAAAATCTGAAGGATTATATTGCCCCCTATGTGGACGAGCGCATGGGTGCGGATGGCACAGATATGCTTAGCCGCATGATTAATACAGAGACCAATGGTCGCCGCCTGACCAGAGACGAGGCAATTAAGCTGTCTATTCAGGTATTTATTGCCGGTGTGGATACTGTGGTTAATCTGCTCGGTTTTGTGTTTTTGTTTTTGGCTCGCAACGAGAAGCATAGGCTGCAAATCTCTTCAGGAGAAATCACTGTCAGCGACGCAGTGGAAGAAATTTTAAGGCGCTTCCCGTTAGTCACTGTGGCCCGCGAAGTGACGGAGGATTTTGAGTTTCACGGTGTGCAGTTAAAGGCCGGGGATATGATTGCCGCACCAACGCCATTGGCTGGCATGGATAATACCTTTACTCCCAATGCTGTGGATGTGGAGTTTGGGCGCAAGCAGGGTAATAGCCTGACCTTTGGTCGCGGTGCCCATACCTGTCCGGGTAAAAATTTAGCGCGGGTTGAGTTGCGTATTGCTATTGAAGAATGGCTAAAGCGTATTCCGGATTTTCATGTTGCTGAGAACAGTCAGGTTAGCTTTAGCAGTGGTATTGTTGGCGTGGTCAATGAACTAAATTTACGCTGGTAGCTTTGCTCTAACAATCATTGCGTCATATCAGCACAGGTTGATACCTCTCTAGACCTCAGCTTGCGCTGGGTTGACTCGTGTTTTAGGACATTATTCTGCAGCAGCCCGCGCCTTGGCCATGGCATCAGCGGTTTCCTTATCCATAGGCTCAATAGCCCATTGAATACCCCGACGCAGCAACTCATAAAAAACTGGCAGCTCCCAGGAACCGCGGTCCATAGTTGGCCAGTAGTCGAGCATTGGCTGCATATCATGATGGTGACGGCAGTGACCTAGAGTGAGATAAAGGACCTCGCCTTCCCCAACCTTATGGGTATAAAACACCGGGTGACGGGCATGTTCCCATTCATCTTCTTCAAATCCCTCTGCCTTGCCGCCGTATTCTGTATCGAGAATTACATGCAGATCGCCGTAGGTCTTCATCAGATATAGCTCATCATCAGATTCAAAGGGTTCGATACCTTTAGCCAGACGATGCTCAGGATCGGCCACAGACACTTTGTAAGGCGCGATAGGTGGATGCGAACGGAACATTGAGCCAAGTGTTTCTACAAACAGTGGTGCCCAATCTGGCGTGCCATAAAGACCGCTCGACATAAGCCGGATAATCGAATTAGTGCCATGCAGTGCATACCAGCGACCGCCTCTTTCGACCCAGGCTTTCAAGGCTTCCTGAGCGCCCAGAGAGGGCACAACATTGCAGGTATAGCTAACAATAAAATCGGCCTCTTCGAGAGCTTCGAGATTTTCATAGTCCTCAAAAACTCGCACCCGAAAACGATCGTCTTCCGATAACAGTTTTAATAACTCAAGACGGGCATGATCAATATCATGCCAAACGCCGCCAGCGACTAATAAGCAATTGATTCGGCCTGCGCGGTTCTTGTGAATACTCATGAGGCACCTTTTTTTCTGTCGAGCTCAGGTTTAGGCGCGGAAGGGTCTTGCGCTAAATACCATTCCACCCATTTATGGAATAGCTGATTACCGGCTTCATTGCGACCGAAGGTAACATTGGCATGAGCATTTGACTCAAGACCTTTCT
>CAXAJC010000217.1:0-2192 GCA_963969005.1 uncultured Cellvibrionales bacterium
GAGCGATCCCATCGCAGATATAATGGCTGCTGATAGCTTAAGCTCGAACTGAGCCGGGTGAGAAATCAATGTGTTGATCTGATGCAATGCTGATACAGGCCGACGGTATTAATGCCTGTGCATAAGGAGTCCTGAATTGCGCCTTTGCCAAAAGTTGAAATAGCAGTCTGTGCAGTAATAACCAGCATCGGCACATTGTTCTCAAAGGCTGACGCCACGCCGGTAATCATATTGGTGGCCCAGGGACCGGTGGTCGAGCAACAGACTCCGAGCTTGCCTGTAATGCGAGCATAGCCGTCAGCCATAAACGCAGCACCGGTCTCATGCCTGACTACCACAGCCCGGACGCTCACTGCGCGCCAAGGCATTGCAAAGAGGCTCTATAGCTCTTCCGGGCACACCAAATACATATTCAATGCCCAGTTGATTGCGGTAGGCAACTAACAAACCTCCTATTTCAGGCTCTGGTAGCACCATTTCCTGTACTTCTAAATCAGGTTCAACATTACTCATAATAATGCCCCTATTTCCATATATTTATATACGTCAAAGCATATTCTTAAAGAATATTTCAATCATTATGAATTAATAGATCAAGAGCTATGGCTTTTCAATAATATATTTGGGCTGACCCGTAAATGCGAAGTGAAGCTTCTATTAAGCCGTAAATAAAATACTCGGGATCTCGACAATTACGCCTCAACCGCTACAATGCTGCAACGTTCACGATCATCAGTAAATTCATGTCCAATCAAGACCCCAGAGCACCTGAGCAAACTCAGGGCCAGCCCGCTGAGAAGCAAGAGAGCCTGCTGCTTAATCTGGCGTGCAATTTGCTCGTGCCCACATTGATCCTGACCAAGTTAAGTGGCGATGATTATCTAGGTATTAAGCTGGCTATAGTAGTGGCCCTGTCATTTCCGATCATTTACGGCCTGCATGATTTTTTTACCCGCGGCAAACTCAACTTTTTCTCAGCTCTCGGGGTAGTCAGTGTCACTCTGACAGGTGGAATAAGCCTGATGGAGCTGGATGCGATCTATATCGCCATCAAAGAAGCCTCCATTCCTGCAGTATTTGGGCTGGCTACATTGCTGTCCCTGAAAACTTCCCAGCCTTTGATTCACACCTTCCTGCTTAATGAATCAGTAATGGATACCCAAAGGATAAATCAGGCGCTGGTGCAACATAACCGGGTACAGGAATTCGACAAATTACTGGTCAATGCCTCATGGATTCTCGCTGGCTCATTCTTTTTGTCCTCGGTGCTCAATTATCTATTGGCGGTGGTTATTCTCACGGCAGAACCGGGCACAGTGGCGTTTAATGAACAGCTTGGCAAAATGACCGCTCTGAGCTTTCCTGTTATCGCTCTGCCTGCAATGCTTGTGCTCACCGCAGATTTGTTTTATCTGTTTCGAGGTATCACCAAGCTGACCGGCATGCCTCTAGAAGAAATTGTAAAACAGAAATAACCTGCCGCTGCAGCTTACAAAGGATTTAATACCATGTGGTACGCCATTATTAGTGAAGATACTGAAAACAGTCTGCAAAAAAGAATGCAGGCTCGACCGGCGCATCTGGAGCGTCTGCAGCAACTTAAGGATGCTGGGCGATTATTTGCCGCTGGACCTCACCCTGCGATCGACAACGCCGATCCTGGCGAAGCTGGATTTACCGGCAGCCTGGTTATCGCCGAGTTTGACAGCCTGACAAGTGCTCAAAGCTGGGCTGATGCAGATCCCTATATCGACGCCGGAGTGTATGCCAGGGTAACGGTAAAACCATTTAAAAAAGTACTGCCATAGGGCGTTTTAGCCTGAAGGTGGCTCGTTTAAAACCGCTGATGGCTCCCTAAAACCTCAGATAGCATCTGAGTACAGTTATCATTTAACTCATATCAGGGTATGATCTGCCTGATTTAAACTAGCGATTAAAAACCAATGAATTATTTACTGATTAGCCTATTTGTTATTACCAGTTACTTTGCGCCCAACGCCGTCGCTCAGGAGTCAGTTACAGAGACTGTTGAGGAAGCAGAAAAGCCTCAGGTTGTAGAGCGACTTGCAGTGCCACTGCAGCGCTATATCTCCGATGAATTTTATGTACCGCTGCGGGAAACACCATGCCGGCGCTGCATCATTGTCCACAGAGGTATCAAGTCGGGGACGCCTGTTAAATTACTGGCCGAA
>CAXAJC010000218.1:0-2172 GCA_963969005.1 uncultured Cellvibrionales bacterium
ACTCACCTGAGGCCCAGGCTGGGTGCCAAGCTGATCCAGAGTGCTGGCATAACGTTGGTGCTGAAAAATAAAGTCAGTCTGCAAACTGGAGAGCTCCAGTAAGTATTGTTTTGCCGCCGCCGCATGGGTGCGTTGAATTTTGTGCTGGTAACTGGGGTAGGCCAGTGCGGCCAAAACACTCAAAATAGCCACCACGACCAGCATTTCCAACAGGGAAAAACCTCGGTTGCGATGCTTGTTTAGCATGATATTTTGCTCCTTAATAACTCGGTTTTTATTAGTTACCTGTGAATTAGAGCTATATACATCGCGATTGAATTCGCCTGTAAATGCTACTCAGACGGCTTTTTTGGCCGCTAACAGCTTATCTTTTTGCCCCCGACATCGTCATAACTATCACCATCGGTATCAGTGGACAAACGCACCCGCCCACTTCGAAACACAATGGTCTGGCGACCGTATTGACTACTTTTATCATTGCCACAGAACAAGAAATTGCCGGAGTCCAAGGCCTCTCCACTGCCCTTAAATCGAATATAAGAACGACCAGAGGCAGACAGTCGAATATTTCGCGACTGGATCTGTAAATTTAACTGCAGCTTGTCTTGGCCATTCACCAGATGATCGTTATTGCTGTCGCGAAAAACCAACAGTCTCTGACCCTGCTGTTTAACACATTGCAGATTGAGATCAGCCATACAGACCTTCCACACCTGCTGCTCGGCCACAGCCAAACCGCGGGCCAGTTCCAGAGCACGGCGAACCTCCCAAGCCTGCTGACTAATGGCCTGGCGATTTAACAAGTTATTAAAGGAGGGGACGGCAAGAGCAGCTAAAACAGCCAGAATGGTCATACTGACTAGAAGTTCAGCTAGAGTAAAACCTTTGTCGCTATTGCTATTATAGGTACTTTTGCTAGACGCACTGTCACTATGATTTGAGTTCATCCTTAACTCTGTGGCTTGGGTGTAACTTCTTGGTAACCAGAATTAAAGCACAGGAAAATATTCGATACTGGAACAATGTGTAAAATGAGATCACGTTCCCAACCGCTGCATCGCCAGTATCACAGGTCATGGTGGGTCTGTTGCTCAATTTTTATTTGATCGGATAATTAATCTGGGATCTCAGGGTAAATTCTGTTGCAAAAAAGCCAGCATATTAGCACCCATCACTTTGTGTAATGGCCTCGGCAATCAGGGTCGGACTGGAGCCACAGAAAGCACCATCCCAAAAGCCAACCGCTATCAGGCCGCCCTTCTGTGCAATAGCCTGCATCAAGTTGTCACTAATATTGCGCGCAGAATCACAATGGCCTTTAAAACCTGTGTGACTTACGACTATCGGCTTTTGGGTCACAGCCAGCATATCGCGGACTACCTGTTCTGACGAATGAGAAACATCCATAATAATATCCAGAGCCTGCACTCTGGCGATGGTATCTCGACCGAATTCTGCCAGCCCTTGCCCAGTGACCCCATGCAGTAAGCTGCCCAGTTTATTATCAAAGAAATATTGCAAGCTCATCATGCGAAAGCCGCGGTCATATAGCCACTGAATATTATCTAGGTCGCCATCCAGAGCATGGGAGCCTTCCGTCCCTAACAATCCACCTATGAGGTTTGTATTGGACTCTCGCTTGTGCAGAAACTATTACTGCTGAGCAGCAGAGCTCACCAGCATAAGATTTTGGCTATCCCGGGCATCGCTTTTATTATGGTCTTAATTCAAACCGCTGGGTGATTTGGTGACCGTGGTGAACACTTGCAGTGTAATATTGCCCTGTTACATCCGCGGAAGATCAAGTTGCCCATAGCTGTGCTCCTGAGTCATATCCCTGCTGTCTAGCATACTGTCTGCGTGCCCGTCACCAATAAACAGGCTGGCATGCAGCTGTTGGGCTTGAGGGGAAACTGTGTAGGGTTTGTGGCTCTCAACCGGATTCAGCCGCCACTGCAGGTACAGGGGAACTGTCATCCACATAGCAGGATAAACCCAGCTAAGATGCAGGCCACAAAGGACCAAGTTCTACTCATTGATCTGACTTTTCAAGATGGGCCTGGATAAGGGGAAGATCTGATCTCATGGTCTTGCAGCCAACAACGAACAGCAATAGACAAGCAGCCAATTCAAATGATTCCTCCCATAATCCGGAATGGGCCACTTCAATGT
>CAXAJC010000219.1:0-2151 GCA_963969005.1 uncultured Cellvibrionales bacterium
ACTAAAGAGTCATACTAAAGAGTCATACTAAAGAGCGCCGACTAACCCTTACCGGCTAACACGCTGTAGATGCCTTGCATTAGCTTTTGGAGCTCGCTGTCTGAACTGATAAACGGCGGCATGACATAGACTAGCTTGCCAAAGGGGCGTACCCAGACGCCCGCTTCAACAAATTTCTTTTGAATCTCTGCAACATTCACCGGCTGGTGCATTTCGATCACACCTATGGCGCCCAAGGCACGCACCTCGGCCACTGACTCGAGCTCAGCAAAGGGTTGCAGCTCTGACTTGAGCGCTGTTTCAATGCGCTGAACACTCTGCTGCCAGTTGTTATTTAACAGCAGATCAATGCTGGCATTGGCCACGGCACAGGCCAATGGATTGCCCATAAAGGTGGGACCATGCATAAAGCAGCCCGCTTCGCCAGCGCAGATCCCCTCGCTGACTGTGTCGCTGCACAATGTGGCGGCTAGGGTCATATAGCCGCCGGTAATAGCTTTGCCCAGGCACATAATATCCGGACTGATACCGGCCCATTCGCAGGCAAATAATTTGCCGGTGCGGCCAAAGCCTGTGGCTATCTCGTCGGCTATCAGCAGCACATTATGCTGGTCGCACAGCTTCCGCACCTGTCGTAAATATCCTGGAGAGTAAAACCTCATCCCACCGGCACCCTGCACGATTGGCTCAAGAATAACTGCTGCCAGTTGCTGCTGGTTGTCGCTGATCAGGCGGGCAAACTCGGCGATATCCCCCTCGTCCCAGTCCTCGTCAAAGGCAGTCTGGGGTGCTGGGGCGAACAGGTTCTGCTGCAACACTTCGCTAAACAAATGATGCATGCCGGTCACTGGGTCGCACACGGACATGGCGGCAAAGGTGTCTCCATGATAGCCATTGCGCAGGCTGAGCAATTTGTTTTTCTGCAGTTGGCCTTTGGATATCCAGTACTGAAAGGCCATTTTGATAGCTACTTCAACGCCCACTGAACCGCTGTCGGCGAGAAACACTTTATCCAGTCCCGCTGGCGTTATCTGTACCAGTGTTTCACAGAGATTGACTGCCGGGGCATGAGTAATGCCACCAAACATTACATGGCTGACGGCATCGATTTGCTGCTTGGCTGCCTGATTTAACACTGGGTGGTTATAGCCATGGATGGTGCACCACCAGGAGGACATGCCGTCGATTAGCTCGGTGCCATCTACCAGTTGCAGGTTGACCCCCTTTGCCGAGACCACTTCATAGGCCGGAATCGGGTTGGTCAATGAGGAGTAGGGGTGCCAGACGAACTGCTGGTCTTTAATTAGGATTTGTGACTGACTGCTATTGATTTGGGCGATCGATTTCAAACTATGGATGACTCCGGTGGATTCTGTGCTATGCCAGTGATGTCAGGGCGCTCTGGGGAGGCAACATTACCTGATCCCGACTTTTAAAACCATCATCTTAAGGTACCGGGGTCAAGTTGAGTCTCAAGGATATTCAGCTTCAGGCCTATATCTCGGCCAATGGCAAACAGCTGCTCAATCGTTCCGGTGCGGGAGTTTATCAATCACCCCAGAGGTCTTGTTGTCGGCAGATATAGCTTAAAGGCGTCGAAGCTGTTTGACGGGATATGCCGCGTACTTTAGATCGCAAAAACAATGATCAAGTTTTTGCCCATTATGCGAAGGACAATAAGGCGCTGGTTCTGTTCGGTTTTAAAGGGACCATTGCCTATACCTACAATACCCGCATCAATGCACCAGAGGCCCAGTGGCCGAGCTACTGATTTTAATCGGATAAAACTTGCCGGTTCTCTTGGTCAAAGCTGGTCTGTGCAATTACAATAGCCAGCTTTTTACTGGGCGTGCTTATGTCTATTCATGAAAAACAGCCTGAGGCCAATCGCAAGAACCAACTTGAGGCCAATAAATTGCAGAAACGTCTGCGGCGCAATGTTGGCAGTGCGATCTCCGATTACAATATGATCGAAGATGGCGACCGGGTGATGGTATGCCTGTCCGGCGGCAAAGACTCCTATGCCATGCTGGATATTTTGATGGGCCTGCAGCGCAATGCGCCGATCAAGTTTGATCTAGTGGCGGTCAACTTGGATCAGAAGCAGCCAGGTTTCCCTGAGCATGTGTTGCCCGCTTATCTGGATACTCT
>CAXAJC010000220.1:0-2142 GCA_963969005.1 uncultured Cellvibrionales bacterium
GTGGTAGTCACCAGAGGTGACCACTGTCTGCTGGCGCGTCAACCCAGCTGGCCAGAGGGTATGTTTAGTACTCTGGCTGGATTTGTGGAGGCAGGTGAGAGCTGTGAGCAGGCTCTGCATCGGGAAGTGTTTGAGGAGGTGGGGGTTGAAATCGCTAATATCCGTTATGTGGGCAGCCAGTCATGGCCATTTCCCGGACAGTTGATGCTCGGTTATATCGCAGAGGCTGTGACTGATGAGATCCGTGTCGATGGCGTCGAGATCAGCGAGGCGGACTGGTTCCCCTATGATCAGCTGCCTTTTAAAATTCCCCCTTCAACTATTATGTCGGGGCAGTTAATACAGCAGTTTGTCGATGAGGCAAGTGCCGGGGCGCAGTAGGGCCCGAAAAACTAATCTATAATTTATCTTTTGAAACAGTTTGGAGTAAGTGTTGGAATTTTTAATTGAGTATGGGTTATTTCTGGCCAAGGCGGCCACTGTGGTGGTGGCTGTAGTGATCATTATCAGTCTGGGTGCCAGCCAAAAAAGCAAACATAGCGCCGATAAGGGTCACCTTGAGATTACGCCGCTGAATCAGCAGTTCGATGATATGTCTGAGGCAATGCTTATTGCCACCATGGATGAGTCGATGCAAAAAGCTGAAGAGAAAAAGCTACACAAGGCGAAAAAGAAGCAGGCCAAGTTAGATAAAAAAGCCCATAAAGCCGACACTGAAGGAGAGGAAGAAGTGAAGAGCCGGGTTTTTGTGTTGAGCTTTGTGGGTGATGTGAGCGCCTCTGCGGTCAGCCATCTGCGTGAGGAAGTAACTGCTGTTTTGACTCAGGCTACCAGCAATGATGAGGTAGTGGTCAAGCTCGAGAGCCCCGGAGGCATGGTTCACAGTTATGGTCTTGCCAGCAGTCAGCTGGACAGGGTGCGCCAGGCAAAAATTCCCCTGACTGTCTGTGTCGATGAGGTTGCTGCGAGCGGTGGCTATATGATGGCCTGTGTGGCGGATAAGATCCTCGCTGCCCCCTTTGCGGTGATTGGCTCCATTGGCGTGGTTGCCCAGATGCCTAACTTCAGCAAGGTGCTAAAGAAAAATGATGTGGACTACGAAATTCTGACTGCGGGCAAGTACAAGCGCACCATGACCATGCTGGGTGAGAACACCGATGCGGCGCGCAAGAAGTTTGTTGCCGAGCTGGAAGAGGTGCATGTGCTGTTTAAGTCCCATGTATCGACCATGAGACCCAAGGTAGATATCGACAAGATTGCGACCGGGGAAACCTGGTACGGCACCCAGGCGCTGGATCTGGCTCTGGTGGATGGTATCCAAACCAGTGATGATTATCTGGTGACACGGAGCAAAGAGGCGCGACTGTTTGAGGTGGTGTTTGAGCGCAAAAAGAAAATCCATGAGCGCCTGGGACTGGCCGCTGAACAAAGCGCAGATCGCTTGATGCTAAAGTGGTGGGCACGACTGACCCAGAATAGCCATAAGCAGCTATAGCCCTAGGGTGTTGGGTACAGGGTGTTTGGTACAGGGTACTTAAGACAATGCTTCCGGATCCAGATTACTTGAGTGGCTAGCCAGGCACGGTCGGCAGGGTTGCGTATAACAAGGGCGACCGGGGCTTCGAGGAAGAGGCTGATACGCTCGATCTTTGATGTTGCTCCGGGCTTCATGGCTTTGCCAATATTGTTAAATTTCTGCTGAATGCTGAAGTTGGCCAGGGTGGCAACCCGCAGTTCGAAGGACAGATCTGTGCTATTAGGGTAATCGGTAAAGCCATTGTGCGGCGGCTCTGTAGAGATTACTGAATGACTGCTTTTTGGTTTTGTGAGCGGTGCGCTTTGATCAATCATTGATAAACATCTTGTTTATCACTATTGCTAGTCCATTGCCCAGCTGTTGTTGGCTGCTGTAACGCCCGCCCGTGGGAACCCTGCATCATTTAATCAAGATCATAACAGCAGCAAATAGTCCCCGCGCCGGATTAGTCTCTGCGCAGTTTATCCGACAGAGCGATAGGGCTGGGGAAGTTGAAAACTACTATATAACTTGAAATCAAGAAGGTGATAATGGCGGCGGCCTGTATTAGGTGGGAGGCATTATTGCCGATCAGTTGGGTATTAAAGGCGATATAGGCAATCAGC
>CAXAJC010000221.1:0-2131 GCA_963969005.1 uncultured Cellvibrionales bacterium
CCATTGGGGCGATTAGGGTCGGCCAGACCAGCCCGGGAACGACGCACCGCATTGGACACCGCTACCACAGCCTCACTCTGGCCCATCACACGATTGTGCAGAGACTCCTCCATGCGCAATAACTTGTCACGCTCGCCCTCCAACATCTTAGACACTGGTATACCAGTCCATTTAGAGACCACCTCAGCAACCTCTTCCTCAGTGACCTTATTTCTCAGCAACTGCTTCTCCACGTGTTCCTCAGCACCGGCACTGGCCAACTGCTTCTCAAGCTCCGGAATAATGCTGTACTGAATCTGCGCCATCTGCTCAAGGTCACCAGAGCGATGGGCCGCTTCCAGATTAACCCTCGCCTGCTCAAGCTCAGCCTTAATATGAGTAGCCCCTTGCATAGAAGCTTTTTCCGCCTTCCAAATCTCCTCTAGATCGGCAAACTCCTTCTCCAGCTCCGCAATATCATCCTCAAGTTTCTTCTGCCGCTTCTTCGCCGCCGCATCCTTATCCTTCTTCACCGCCTCGCGCTCAATCTTTAACTGAATCAAACGGCGCTCCAGACGATCCATCTCCTCTGGCTTAGAATCAATCTCCATGCGAATACGACTGCCCGCCTCATCAATCAGATCAATCGCCTTATCCGGTAGCTGACGATCAGTGATATAGCGCTGGGAGAGTTTCGCCGCAGACACAATAGCGCTATCGGTAATCTCGACCCCATGGTGCACCTCATAGCGCTCCTTCAGGCCACGAAGAATCGCAATAGTGTCCTCCTCAGTCGGCTCCTCCACCAACACCTTTTGAAAGCGTCGCTCCAGAGCAGCATCCTTCTCAATATTCTGGCGATACTCATCCAGCGTAGTGGCACCCACACAGTGCAACTCACCCCTAGCCAGAGCAGGCTTCAGCATATTGCCCGCATCTAGCGAACCCTCAGCCTTGCCGGCACCCACCATGGTATGAATTTCATCGATAAACAGAATAATCTGCCCCTCCTGCCTGGATAGATCTTTAAGTACAGCCTTCAAACGCTCCTCAAAGTCGCCGCGAAATTTTGCGCCTGCCAATAGAGCACCCAAGTCCAACGTCAAAACCCGCTTGCTCTTGAGGCCCTCAGGCACCTCACCATTGACAATTCGCTGGGCCAGACCCTCAACAATCGCGGTTTTACCTACACCGGGCTCACCGATTAATACCGGATTATTTTTAGTTCGGCGCTGCAACACCTGAATCGTGCGGCGAATCTCATCATCTCGACCAATCACCGGATCCAGCTTGCCCTGCTCCGCCCGTTCGGTCAGATCAATCGTGTATTTATCCAATGCCTCACGCTGGCCTTCCGCATCTGCATCAGTGACAGCCTCACCCCCACGAACGGCTTCAATGGCCGTCTTGGCTTTTTTGACATCACCAAATCTGCCAAGGGTTTTGCCCAGCAGACCAGAGTCCTCCACAGCAGCCCAAAGCACCATCTCACTGGAGATAAACTGGTCACCCTTCTGCTGCGCCGCGCGGTCCGCCATATTCATAAGGCGCCCCAAATCCTGAGATAAATTTGCATCACCAGTGGGCGCAGTGACCTTGGCTAGCTGATCAAGCTGGCCATTTAACGCCTCCTGCAACCCATTGGCATCAAAGCCCGCACGGTTGAGGATCGGCCGCACCGAACCACCCTGCTGATTAAGCAAAGCCAAAAGTAGATGAGCGGGCTCAATAGCAGAATGATCATTGCCCACAGCAATTGACTGAGCTTCGGCAAGCGCATTTTGCAGTTGGTTGGTTAACTTATCGATTCGCATGGGATACCCCGGTTAAAAATTATTGCCTTTAATGTAAGTTGGGGATAGAAACCAGACTTTTCAATAGGATCACGCAACAGAGTTGATCAAAATCAATAAACATAAAAAAACCCCGCAACTGAACAGTTGCAGGGCTTTTTTCAGGAGCAGGAAATTTACTTCTTAGGCAACCAGATTGAACCCAACTGCATAATCAGCAAAGAGGCAATAAATACGCCCTGCGCAAGGTCGGGCACCAGATTAAATGCAGCACCTGGATCCATATTCTCAACAAAGCTCTGGGCAACCGGGCTAATGGCCACATCTGTTGACTGAAGATAAGCCAGACCAGCAGCAAT
>CAXAJC010000222.1:0-2120 GCA_963969005.1 uncultured Cellvibrionales bacterium
CAATGGAGGAGATCTCCCGGGCCTCGGCATCGGTTGCCCTGTCCTATGGCGCCCATTCCAATCTGTGCGTTAATCAGCTACACAAAAATGGTACTGAGCAGCAAAAACTCAAGTACCTGCCCAAGCTTTGTTCCGGTGAACATATTGGCGCCCTGGCCATGAGTGAGCCCAATGCCGGGTCCGATGTGGTCAGCATGACACTTAAGGCGGAAAAGCGCGGTGACCATTATGTGCTTAATGGCAACAAGATGTGGATTACTAATGGCCCAGATGCTCATACTTATATTATTTATGCCAAAACCGATTTAGAGGCTGGCTCTAAAGGCATCACTGCCTTTATTGTTGAGCGCGATTACCCCGGATTCTCCCGGCACCAAAAGCTGGATAAACTGGGCATGCGCGGCTCCAATACCTGCGAGCTGGTGTTCCAGGATTGCGAGGTTCCCGCCGAGAATATTCTCGGTGGTGAGGGCCGTGGTGTCGCGGTACTGATGTCCGGTTTGGATTATGAGCGTACTGTGCTGTCCGGTGGGCCTGTTGGCATTATGCAGGCCTGTCTGGATGCAGTGCTGCCCTATATTCACGAGCGCAAACAGTTTGGTCAGGCGATTGGTGAGTTCCAGTTAATGCAGGGCAAGATCGCCGATATGTATGCCGACCTTAATGCATCACGAGCCTATTTATATGCGGTAGCCAGAGCCTGCGATCTGGGTCAGGACTCACGTAAAGATGCCGCGGCAGTGATTTTATTTACTGCAGAAAAAGCCACGCAAATGGCCCTGCAAGCCATTCAAGCTCTGGGTGGCAATGGCTATACCAATGAATATCCCACCGGTCGATTACTGCGCGATGCCAAGCTCTATGAGATTGGCGCTGGCACCTCTGAGGTGCGGCGCATGCTGATTGGCCGCGAACTGTTTTCCGAGACTATTTAAGAGGCAGCCATGGCGATTATTAACAGTAATATCAATACCAAAAGCGCTGAATTTTCCGCTAATGCGGAATCTATGCAGAGCAAGGTTGATGAGTTGAGGGCAACGCTGGCAAAGGTTCACCAAGGTGGTGGTGCCAAGGCCTGTGAACGTCATGTCAGCCGCGGCAAATTACTGCCTCGGGAACGCGTTCAGGGGCTGCTTGATCCGGGCTCTCCTTTCCTCGAGCTTTCTGCTCTGGCGGCTCACAATGTCTATGGCGAAGATGTTCCCGCGGCAGGCATTATTACCGGTATTGGTCGAGTTAATGGTGAGGAATGTGTGATCGTCGCCAATGATGCCACAGTGAAAGGCGGCAGTTATTACCCCCTTACGGTGAAGAAGCATCTGCGCGCTCAGGCCATTGCCGCTGAGAATAACCTGCCCTGTATCTATCTGGTGGATTCCGGCGGTGCCAACCTGCCCCGTCAGGATGAGGTATTCCCAGATCGGGAACATTTTGGTCGTATCTTTTTTAATCAGGCCAACATGTCGGCGCGCAATATTCCCCAGATTGCGGCGGTGATGGGTTCCTGCACAGCCGGCGGTGCCTATGTACCAGCCATGGCTGATGAGTCAATTATTGTGAAGGAGCAAGGCACTATTTTTCTCGCTGGCCCCCCTTTGGTCAAAGCTGCCACCGGTGAGGTGGTGACGGCAGAGGATCTGGGCGGTGCTGATGTGCACTGTCGCACTTCTGGTGTGGCTGACCATTATGCCAACAATGATCACCATGCTCTGGATCTGGCTCGCAGGGCGGTAGCAAGGCTCAATCGAGTGAAGCCGGTAAATGGTGATTTAAAAGAGGCGGTTGAGCCTGCTTATAACAGTCACGAAATCTATGGTGTGGTGCCAGCAGACGCGCGCAAATCCTATGATGTACGGGAGGTGATTGCCCGCATTGTGGACAGTTCTGATTTTGATGAATTTAAGGCGCTCTATGGCACCACTTTGGTCTGTGGTTTCGCCCGTATCTTTGGTTATCCGGTGGGTATTGTGGCCAATAATGGCATTTTGTTTGGTGAGTCGGCCCAAAAAGGCGCGCACTTTATTGAGCTCTGTGCCCAGCGGAAAATACCTCTGGTGTTTTTGCAAAATATTACTGGTTTTATGGTTGGCAAGCAGTATGAGAATGATGGTATTGCCAAG
>CAXAJC010000223.1:0-2069 GCA_963969005.1 uncultured Cellvibrionales bacterium
TAATTGCCATAGGACTAAAACGCTAGACAAAATATCTGTAACCGGTTACAGTCCTATAAAGAGGTTATCTCAGGCTATTTAATCAGCTGATAATGGAGCTAGTTAGGGGCTCTATTTTATTCTGCGCAGCAGTATTGTCGGGGATAGCGAAAATAAATAATAATTGTCTCTGAGCGACAGTAAAAATAATAAATCAAAGGTACAGCACATTATGAACTACGTGCATCAAAGACTGAGTTTAATGATGTTCCTGCAGTTTTTTATCTGGGGCAGTTGGTTTGTGACTCTGGGAGCTTTCCTCTCTAATAATCTCGGTGCAACTGGTGCGCAGACCGGCATGGCGTTTTCGACTCAGTCATGGGGTGCGATTGTAGCGCCATTTTTTATCGGCCTTATTGCTGACAGATACTTTAATGCTGAACGAGTCTTGGGTCTTTTACATATACTGGGTGCGCTGCTGATGTATCAGCTCTGCAGGGCTGAGGACTTTGACAGTTTTTATCCCTTCGTTTTGATGTATATGATTATCTATATGCCGACTTTGGCGCTGGTTAATGTTATTGCCTTTCGACAAATTTCTGATACGGCTGCCGAGTTTTCGAAAATCCGCGTCTGGGGAACCGTTGGCTGGATAATGGCTGGTCTGGCGATTAGCTATGGCTTCTCTTGGGACTCTCAGCAGGCCGTGATAGACGGGTACTTGAGAAATACCTTTTTAATGAGTGGCTTCGCGTCACTGCTGCTGGGGTTATTTAGCTTTACTCTGCCCAAGACACCACCTATGGCTGTTGGCAAGGCGGATATGAGTTTGGGGAAAATTTTAGGAGCTGATGCCTTCAAGTTGCTGGCCGACAAAAATTTCGCAATATTCTTCGTCACATCAGTTCTAATCTGTATACCTCTAGCCTTTTACTATCAAAATGCCAGCCCATTTTTGATTGAGATTGGCATTTCTAACCCAACCGGCAAGATGACTTTGGGCCAGGTCTCAGAGGTAGTGTTTATGCTTCTTCTACCGCTGTGCCTGAGTCGCTTCGGTATCAAGATGACTCTGCTGATTGGTATGCTGGCCTGGGTGTTGCGATATGTATTGTTTGCTCTGGGTGATGCTGATGGCTTGGCCTTTATGCTGGTCATTGGTATTGCGCTGCACGGCATATGCTATGACTTCTTCTTTGTTGCCGGACAGATATACACCGATTCTAAGGCCGGAGAGCATTATAGAACCTCAGCTCAGGGAATGATTACTCTAGCGACCTATGGTGTGGGAATGTTGGCTGGCTTTTCTGTGGCTGGCTACATATCAGACATGTATGCCGGTGAATCGATTGAAAGGTGGCAGAGCATTTGGTTGTTCCCGGCACTATTTGCGGTTGTGGTTACGGTTATTTTTGTCCTTGGATTTAAAGATGACCTAGCTGACAGTAGCCAGGTTAAGGCTGCCGAAGTATGAGTTCTAATAAACTCAGACTGGGTTTGATTGGCGGCGGTGCCAATTCCTTTATTGGAGTTGGCCATCGCATTGCTGCTCATTCTAGCGAGCAGTTCAGTCTGGTGGGTGGAGCATTTGGCTCAGATCACCGGAAGAGCAAGGAGTTTGCCAAGCAGTTAGATCTGGATGAGTCCAGAACCTATGCAGATGTTGAGTCTTTTATTGAGCGTGAGCTGTTGCTACCAGAGTCCCAGCGCATTGAGGTTGTCTCGGTGCTCACGCCTAATTTTCTTCACTACCCTGTGGCTAAAAAGCTGATTGAAGCCGGGTTTAATATTATTTGCGAGAAGCCTATGACGTTTACCCTGGAGCAGGCCGAAAATCTGGCCGCTCTGGTAGCTGAAAAGTCGCTGATCTTTTGTGTTACCCACACTTATACGGGCTATCCCATGGTGAGGCAGATGCGAGAAATGATAGCCGCCGGTGCTATTGGCAAGTTGCAGAAGATTGATGGTCAGTACTATCAGGGCTGGATAAACGAATTTGTCCATGATGCAGAAAAGCGTTCTGAGGTATGGAGATTGAATCCTGAAAAATCAGGGCAGAGTTGTTGCTTCGGAGATATTGGAGTGCATCT
>CAXAJC010000224.1:0-2054 GCA_963969005.1 uncultured Cellvibrionales bacterium
CGCCGAGACCGGATGTGGCGACCACTATTCAGGAGCGAGCCTGGTCATCGCCAATCCATTACTTATCGCGGGATTAATGTAGCTGGGATGCTGTGATTGCACAAAAATAGTAGTCATTTTTGATACAACGGGTAGGTTTATATGGATAAATATAAAAAAGGTTACAGCATCGCTATTGTCAGCTTTGCAGGTCTCATATTCGCAGGCCTGTTTACCCTTGGCTGGATGATGTCATCCAATATCATGCATCCCAGCTACACGTGCAATGAAGAGCATTTTATCTATTGCGACGACCCATTGCAGTTGGGTCTAACTTTTGAAGATATCGCCTTTCAGTCTGCCGATGGCAACCGATTAAATGGCTGGTACATGCCTGCCAAAGATTCAGACAAAGCGATTATTTTTGTTCATGGCCATGGTGCCGACCGACGCGAAGGCATGCGATGGTTTGGTGCAGTCCACCAAGCAGGCTTTAATATACTGACGTTTGATTTACGCAATAGTGGCGAAAATAGCCGCTCTTTTTCAACTATGGGTTATTTTGAGCAGCGAGATGTAGAAGCCGCAGTCGATTATGTGCAGCAGCGCAAAGGCAACCAACATATTGGCATCTTTGGGACTTCCATGGGAGCAGCAACCTCGATTATGGCTATGGCGAAAGATCCCCGCATAGAGGCAGGTGTGTTCGAAGCAGGCTGGTCGAACCTGAGGGATCTGTATAAAGAAATTATTGAGCAATATCTCAAGATACCCAGTTTTCCCCTGTTACCTATCACCAGCTGGCTATTAGAGCTGCGAACAGGCATGGATATGGACCAGGTGAATCCTGAACAACTATTGGGGCAGATTGCACCCAGGCCAGTTTTTATTATCCATTGCACGGGAGACAAACTTATTGGCTTTTCCCATGGTGAGAGAAATTATGCTGCCGCCAATGAGCCAAAAGAATTCTGGCAATCTCCCTGTGAAACCCATGCCAGAGCATGGCAGTCAGACCCGGAATATATTGAGCAGCGGGTGGTCGAGTATTATTTGCAATACCTTTAGCGGTTCTTAATAATCTATGCTTACTTAAATGACTGTGCTTTAAAAAAGTGCACCTGCACCACTATGGTGATTAGTTTTGGTGCGACTTAATGTCAATTCTCTTAAGTCAATTTGCTCATAATAGTCTATTTAATTGCTAACCTCTTGATTTTATTGGGTTGGCACAGTTTTTGTATTAGCCAAAGATATCAGGAGCTCCCGGGGCTCATGACAGCTGTAAATCTTCAGGCAACGAAGCCTGCGTTGGGGTCTCCTCATGCGCAGGCTTTTTTTTGGGTAACAACATTGACAGGAACCAATATGAAAAAGTTTAGACTAGTCTCCTCTGCTGCAGTCACTATTCTCAGTATGCAGCCATTTATATTCGGCCACGGGCAAACTGCGAGCTCCATATCGGAGATGTTAAGCGAGGGAGATACCTCATTATCATTTCGCTATCGCTATGAATTAGTCGACCAGGACGGGATCGACGAGGATGCCAACGCATCGACATTAAAGACCAGGCTCACTTATAAATCTGCGTCTTACAATGGTTTTAGCGCTTTAATGGAGGTGGATAATGTAACCATTATTGGTGACGAGAATTACCGCACGCCGGGCAGCGCTTTGTGGGCGGTGTGGGTTTCCGCCAAAACGAACAGACCTATGATGCTTTGACTCTCTCATCCAAGGCTCTGGGCCCGTTAATTACAGTTATATATGGGATGTGAATCGTATCTTTGGACCCAAAGACAGCGCAGTTCAACCCAAGCGCTGGAAATCAGACAGCCACATTATGTTGGCATCAATGTCTCCATCTAAAGGCCATAGCCTCAGCGGCTATGTCTATCTTCTGGACTTTGCCGATGCTGCAGCCAATTCATCCAGCACCTATGGTGTTGAGTACAGCGGTAAATTTGATGGCTTCGCCGTTAAAGCCGCCTACGCCACCCAGTCTGATAATGCTGATAACCCAATCTCCTATGATGCCGACTATTTGATGGCGGAGTTAAGTTTGCCATTAAAGC
>CAXAJC010000225.1:0-2025 GCA_963969005.1 uncultured Cellvibrionales bacterium
TATATACACTTTTATAATTTTTAATTGCGCAAAAATATCTATAGTATTATTAATCACCAATATATAGCGACTCTATGGCATATTGCCTGCATGACCAGCTATGCTGCGCCAAGGCCATTTAATGCACTGGCAATCATAGTCGAGAGCCACTGACTGTATTCTTGGTGTAGATAGGTAAAAGCGAGTATTGATTGATATAAACAGGTAAAAAAGAACAGGGCGAAGCAACGATGACTGACTACAATCTGGATAATATTGACTGGAAAATTCTCAATATATTGCAATCCGATGCAGGTATTTCCAATATTGAACTGGCGGACCAGGTCTGTCTGTCGCCCTCACCCTGCTCCCGAAGAGTGAAAAACCTTGAACGACTGGGGTTTATCAGCCGCCGCGTCACATTAATTGATCCCCAGCGGGCTGGCCTTCCGGTCACGGTGTTTGTGCAGGTGACATTGCATCATCAGGTCAAGAAAGATCTGGATCGCTTTGCCCAGCAGGTGCTGGAATGGCCGGAAGTAATGGAGTGCTATTTAATGACTGGTGATTTTGACTATCTGATGCGAGTGGTGATTCCAGATCTGCAGACCTACCAGACATTTCTCGACGAAAAGCTCACTGCAGTGGATGGGGTAGAACATATTAAAAGCAGTTTTTCCCTAAAGCCCATCTGCTATAAAACCGAACTGCCCCTGGGACATCTTATCTAAGCCAGACTAATAAATATCCAACGCCAGCTGTGCCTCTGTCTGTTTAGACTGAGTAAAATATTTGCGCGCCAGACTGATTTTTTGTTCCTGATGATCCGTGCTATTGGCAATGTCCTCCGCCTGAGCCAGTCGATGGCGCAGCCCCGCCTGATTAGCGACCTGAATGGCCAGACCAGGCCTGGCATTGAGCTCCAGAAGCATGGGACCCCGCAGCCGATCAAGCACAATATCCGCACCCAGATATCCCAGCCCGGCCATGCTGGCGCAGCCAGCGGCCAGATTTAACACCTGAGACCAGTAGGGTACTTCCAATCCGTCAAAGCCAATGCCCGTGTCCGGATGCTCGGCAATCAGCGCACTTTGCTGAACCGCCGCTACTGCCTGACCAGAACCTATATCAATACCCACACCTACAGCCCCCTGATGTAAATTGGCCTTGCCGTCGGAAGCCTTGGTGGCACAGCGCATCATGGCCATTACCGGGACACCGCGAAAGACAATAATGCGAATATCCGGCACCCCCTCAAAACTATAATCCTTAAGGCCAGGATCAAAATCTATAAGAGCCTCAATCATCGCCACATCATTGCGCCCCCCAAGGCTGTGCAGGCCGGCAAGAATATTGGAGATATGGCGCTTTACGTCAGAGATGCCTATCAATGCACCACTGGATTTAACAAATTGATCTCCGTCTCTGCCGGTGATCACCAAAATCCCCTTACCGCCACTACCCTGAGCCGGCTTGATCACAAAACTCGAAAGCGCCTGTATTTGCTCATCCACAGCACGCACCTGGAATTGACGCTCTACGGTGCCGTAAAGCTCTGGCACTGGGATCCCTCGACTTAGCGCGGCGCTTTTAGTGGCCAGTTTATTGTCGGCAATACTATAGTTGCAGCGCTCATTATAGGTACCAATCAAACCAATATTGCGCCGATTCATGCCCAGAATACCGAGCTCGCGCAGCTTGAGTGGCGATATTAGATTAATCACAGTCGTGGCGCCTTGGGTGGAGCCATATCACGGAAACGATAGAGCTCGGAGAGCCTGAAACCGGTGTATTTCCCCAACAGCAGAATCACCCCCAATAAACTCAGCATTAACTCGGGGAAATTAAAAGTCAGATGGGAAATAATCTGGCTGGACATAGCAATATAGGCCAGCACTGCCACCAGCAAACTGCCACTGCCCTGAATTAATACCTCGTGACCGCCCTCTTCTTCCCACAGAATCGACATGCGCTCAATGGTCCAGGCAATAATTACCGTAGGGAAAAAAGTAACTGTAAGTGCCTGATCCAGACCCAACCTATAGC
>CAXAJC010000226.1:0-2019 GCA_963969005.1 uncultured Cellvibrionales bacterium
GCGCACCTCTATATTGTCATCTTCATCATTGCCTGCAGGCACAGACTCGTGGGGAATATTGGGAATGCCCTGAAGCAGATCATCCAGCTGGCCTTGGACTGCGACTAACGCAGCATCAGCTGCAGCAGAGTCATTTTTTAGCTGCTCACCTTTGGCCTTTAACGGCTCGATATCTTCGCCCTTGGCCTTGGCTTCACCGATTAGCTTGCCCATGGTTTTGGAATAGCTATTGCGCTCTTGCTGTAGACTTTCAGCGGCCATTTGCAAATCTTTGCGCTGAGTCTCTAGGGCTTTAAAAGCCTCTGTATCAAGGTCAAAGCACTTGATTTTCAGACTATCGGCAACGGCATTTAATTCCGAACGTAACAGCTTCGGGTCGAGCATGGTGACTTCCTTAAAATTAAATCAAAATAAACGTGTTAGCCAGACCGCAGCAGCAACTGCAGCCAAGCACAAAACAACAGTACCAAGCGCATATGTCAGCGCCATAAAAAGATGGCCATTTTGCCACAGACCAAGGGCATCAAGCGAGAATGTTGAAAAAGTAGTGAATGCACCGAGAAAACCAATCATCAGCAGGCTGCGCATTTCCGTGGGCAAAGCGCCCTTCTCTACAATGATCACAAACAGCAGGCCCATAACAAAGCTGCCCAGCACATTGACTGACATTGTTGCCCAGGGAAACTTTTGACTGCTGGGGTTAAATATTATGCTGCTGACACCATAGCGGGCCATAGCCCCCAGAGCGCCGCCAACGGCCACGGCTAACCAATGCATTATTGTTGTTCCTTATTTTGTTTATCGAGTGAGCGCAGATGGGCCAGCTTGGCGCCAATTTGCTTTTCGAGACCATTATCGGTGGGAAAATAATACTGCTTATCCACCAGTTCTTCAGGTAGATAATGTTCGCCTGCCGCATAGGCCTCCTGTTCATTGTGGGCGTATCTGTAATCTTTGCCGTAATCTAATTCTTTCATAAGCTTGGTGGGCGCATTGCGCAGTTGCATTGGCACCTCGTAACTTGGCAGGGATTGCACATCAGCCATGGTTGCCTTAAATGCGCTATAAACTGCATTGCTCTTGGCCGCCACAGCACAGTAAGTTACCGCCTGGGCTAGGGCGAGCTCACCCTCCGGGCTGCCCAGGCGCTCCTGCACTGACCAAGCATTTAACGCCAATTCCAGCGCACGTGGGTCGGCATTGCCAATATCCTCTGAAGCTATACGCACTACACGACGAGCAATATAAATGGGATCACAGCCTCCATCCAACATACGGCACAGCCAGTAGAGAGCGGCATCCGGTGACGAGCCTCGCACAGACTTGTGCAGGGCTGAAATCTGATCGTAAAAGTATTCCCCGCCTTTATCAAAACGTCTGGTATCTCCCACCAGAACCTGCTCTAGAACGGCGCTATCAATAATAGATTGATCGCCCTGTTCGGTGGCAAGGTCATTGGCAATCTCCAGCAAATTTAATGCCCGGCGGGCATCACCATCTGCTGCATTGGCCAGTAGTTCCAGTGCGGCTTTATCGAGCTGCAACTGCTGCTGTCCCAGACCAGTTTCACTGTTGGTTAAAGTCTGCTGTATCAAGGCTTTAATCTGATCAGTATCCAGACTTTTAAGCACATAGACTCTGCAACGGGACAGCAGTGCATTGTTCAATTCAAAGGATGGATTCTCGGTAGTGGCACCAACAAATACCACAGTGCCATCTTCCACATAGGGCAAAAATGCATCCTGCTGAGACTTGTTAAAACGGTGGACTTCATCGACAAACAGGATGGTTGCGCGTCCGCGCAGATCACGTTGTTCTTCAGCTTTGGCTATGGCGGCGCGAATTTCCTTCACCCCTGACAGTACTGCAGAGATGCTTTCAAAATGGGCATCCGCAGAGGCGGCAATAATTCTGGCCAATGTTGTTTTGCCTACTCCCGGCGGGCCCCAGAATACCATAGAGTGCAGGGTTTCGTTTTCGATCGCTTCGCGCAGTGGCTTGCCCGGACCAATCAGATGC
>CAXAJC010000227.1:0-2014 GCA_963969005.1 uncultured Cellvibrionales bacterium
AAAAAAGCCCCGGCAGATACCGAGGCTTCTTAATATTATGGTGCCCGGTCCCGGAATCGAACCAGGGACACGAGGATTTTCAATCCACTGCTCTACCAACTGAGCTAACCGGGCTTCGCAATTTGAAATTCGTCGAACCGCGAGAGGCGCGTATTAAAGCGCCTGAACCTCTGTTCGTCAAGGGTTATTCGCTAGGCGGGACGTATCCTTCAGCCTGATCGACCTGTTCGCCGGCAAAGAACTTTTCCCGCTGCTCTGCAAGGTAGGTTCGGGCGGTGAGATCCATCATATTCAGACGCATTTCATTGATTAATGTGGTCTGGTGTTGCATCCATTCGCCCCAGGCTTGTTTGGAGATATTATTAAAGATCTCTTCGCCTTTGGGGCCGGGAAAAGGAGGTAGGTCCAATCCGGGCAATTCTTGGTTAAGCTTGCGGCAAAAGATAGTGCGCGCCATGGAGTACCTCTGGGTTATGGGTGGAGTAATGCCAGGACAGGTGCGGGCATCCCCAATGATAGTGGATTTTGTCGGTTATACCAGACCTGATTTTCTGTGTCGGCCACTATGCGGCCGCGATCAATGGTATTGACCACAATGGGCTGATAATCGAGATGAAAATGGCTAAAGGTATGGCGTCGGATCTCTTGGCTTTGTTGATCGACAATTTCCAACCCCAGAGCGGCACAGCTGGCGGCTATATCTGTTTCTGACTCAACCTGAGGCAGAACCCAGAGTCCACCCCAGAGACCTACGGGCGGGTTTTGTTGCAGTAGTAATTCATTGTCCTGATTATGAATTAACAGGAAGCAGGTGTTTTTCACCGGTAGTATTTTGCGCGGCTTTTTACCTGGATACTGGGTCTGGTTGCCCTGGGCACAAGCTGTGCAATCACTGGCCAATGGGCACTGGTCGCAGTTTGGTGATGACCTGGTGCAGACGGTGGCGCCAAGATCCATCATGGCCTGGGTGTAATCAGCAATGCGATGTTCTGGAGTATATTGCTCTGCCACCAGCCACAGCTTTTGCACCACATCAGTTTTGCCCGGCCATCCCTCAGTAGCGGAAAACCTGGCCAGTACGCGCTTAACATTGCCATCCAGAATAGTCGCCGGTATTTTAAACGCGATTGAACTAATGGCCCCTGCGGTGGAGCGGCCTATGCCAGGCAGTTCGCACAGGCCAGCAATGGTATTGGGGAATTCACCGCTGTACTGATCGCTGACCAACTGTGCAGTTTTATGCAGATTGCGCGCCCGGGCATAGTAGCCAAGGCCCGTCCAATGGTGCAGTACATTGTCCAGTGGTGCCGCGGCCAGTGCCTGCACAGTGGGGAAGCTCTCCATAAAGCGCTGAAAGTAGGGGATAACTGTGGTGACCTGGGTTTGCTGCAGCATAATTTCTGACACCCAGACTCTGTAGGGGCTGATATTGTGCTGCCAGGGCAGATTGGTACGGCCATGTTGATCAAACCAGTTGAGTACAGCGCGCTGGAATGCTGCTGTTTGCATTAGTTCAGTTTGCGCTTGAGAAAGTCATTGAATAGGCTCTTCAGTGGATCTGTCTGCTCTTCTGAATCATTGTTTTTCAACAGCTTGTTACCGAGCTTTTCAATAGCAGAATTTTTTAGTAGCTCTTTTAGCACGCGCTCATCAGGCTTGCATGACGTGGAGCCCTGATCGAAGCGCCCTTTACAGATAAAAGGTATTTGGCGGTTTTGCAAACGCTTGTTAACTGAGCAACCGGTGCTGCTGGTGGTTGCGCCATCAAGACGGGCTTTGGTCTTGAAATTATATTTTTGACTAAGCATGCCTATGGTGCCACGCCCGTTAATATTGAGATTGCCCGTTGCAGTACTGAAATCAGTGATTGTCAGATTGCCATCGCCAAACTGAAAGTCACCTGAGAAATCCTCAAGGTTGGTGCCAGCTGGCCATTGCTGATTAGACTTGCCCCCACTACCAAACAGGGCGGCAGCATCACAGAAGGTTCGCTCTATATTGATATCCTGGTAGC
>CAXAJC010000228.1:0-1998 GCA_963969005.1 uncultured Cellvibrionales bacterium
GCGTATGGGCTGACCCTGTTTATCCATTGCGGAGGCATTAATTTTGCCAGTGACAATATCGTCCAGCTGATATTTTCCTGCAATGGCGTCGGGAATAATATTTTTTAAAAAATAGCGCGCAAACCCAGAGTTACCGCCGGGAAAAGCACAGCGTTCTGGTAAAGGCTGATCGAATGCCTGTTGCGATAGGGTACCTGGCATCAGCACGCTTCTTGCCACCCAGGCAGAGATTGCGTCACCACCCAAGCCAAATGCGCCGGCCAGAAAGGGGTCTTCTATCTCTGCACCATCGATGGCAGAGGGGAAGGTTTTCTGCATATAGTCTCGGTACGACATATTGTCGAGAAATTGAGCGGCACTGTCATCTTGTAGGCCCTCGTGGCGAGCGTTGCGCCACGCCTTTAATGCGTCGCGCTGTTGTTCGGTGTAAGGGGTGCCTTCAAAATTGTTTTGCCATATATTCTTGGCGAACTGCTGTCCGTCCTTTGTGGCGAAAAAATGGCCGACATCAACATTGTTTTCTGCCAGCCAATACAGGTGAAGATAGTTATCACGAGAGAAGTTCAGCGGCTTTTTATTAGCCGCCCAAGGCTGGAAATGTAGCTCGCGCGGAATATTGAACTCGGCGTAATATCGCGCATCGCCGCTGACCGCTTCAGGATCACTGACCTCGGGCGGCAGAAAAAAACTGTTGGCGCCCTGAGGAGCAATTAGGGTTTCACCATCAACGGAGAACTCATTTTCTTTAGCGACGCCGCCAAACACTGGGTGGTTGTCGAGCAGTAGACAGGTCTGGCCAGGCTTGGCATGTTTTTTAAAATGCCAAGCGGCGCCAAGTCCGGCCATGCCGCCACCGACAACTACCACATCAACCTCTTCATCAACTGCAGGGTTGTCGGCCAACTGTTTGAAGCCAGCGCCCCAAAGGCTATGCGCTGTATTAACCACTTCTGGGGTGTTGCCGTGAGATAGAGCGTAATCGCCAACCCCACCATAGCCGTACCAATCTTGACCGAGAGAGGTGCCGGGGGCATTTCTTTGCACAGATGAGAGGGCATTAGGTGCCCCGACACCAAGCAGCATACTACCTACACCAATAGAGGTACCATTAAGGAAATCACGGCGGCTAATGTTGCGGGAAAAGTGCGATTTTTTCATGGGCTGTTAAGTCCTTAGTTCTGCCACCAAGTTGGCGGCAGGTTTTTTGTCTCCGGCCACTGTTGGGCAAGTGTGTCGGCGTTATATAAAGTACCGTTAACCATCACGCGGCTGATACTGTTGGTATGGGTAATATCCTCTAGTGGGTTGCTATCCATCACCACCAGATCGGCTAGCTTGCCCGCTTTAATGCTACCTATATCAGCGTCCAAGCCAATAGCCTTGGCGCTTTCAACTGTTGCTACACGCAGTACATCGAGGTTGCGCATGCCGCCAGCGGCCAGCGCCCACATCTCCCAGTGAACCTGTAAGCCTTGCATCTCGCCATGGCCACCAAGACCTAAATTACCGCCAGCACCGAGAACCTCTTTCGCCCCCTGAGCGACTTGCGCGAAGATATGTAATTCTGGTTTGACCCAGCTGGCCTTGGCGATACGCTGCTTAATAAGGTGGGACGGCATAAAGTGATGGAGCTTTTTATCTTGTAGCCCAATCTGGTTATTAATAAAGTGATTGACGGCAAAGGGGCCACCAAAACTGACCAGTAGCGTCGGTGTATAGCTAATACCGGATTGGCCATACAGTTGAATAATATCCTTGTGTAGCGGCACGATGGGTACCGCATGTTCGGTACCGCTAAAACCATCCAGAGCAAAGGTAATATTCATTTTTGCGTCGGAGCCGCCTTCTGCAGTGACGATAAGACCAAGTTCCCGACAGGCACGAATGACCCATTGGCGTACCTGGCGACTACCGGGCAGATAGGACTTGATTAGATGGGTGCGGTATTTCTTTTTGTAGCGTTCCAGTACCGCATAGACCTGCTTATAGGACTGGAAA
>CAXAJC010000229.1:0-1990 GCA_963969005.1 uncultured Cellvibrionales bacterium
CAAGTGCTTGCCGCCAACAGGACTTATTCATAAACTCCATAGGATGATCCACATACAGCTCAATTAGCTTATAAATAATGTCGACATCATTCCTTTGACGCTGGGCAATGATCGTCTCGCCAATCTGCTCAACACCTTCCCCTTCGTCTATTAATACTGCCAGGAGAAGCCCTATCTTATTATCAAAATTATTATAAATGGTGGCGGGTGAGACGTTAGACCTCTCCGCGACCATTTCTATTGCCGTAAGGTCATAGCCTATTGACGAAAAAAATCGGGCCGCGTTTGCTACTATCCGCTTTTGTCGGCTGACCTTGTTAGTTTCTCTGAGACTCATAAGACTCGTTTATTGATTGAATTGCTTAATAGACCTGCTGTGGCCACTGCAAAAACCTGAATGATCGCCGCCCACGCGCCAAAATGTTCAGGTTCTCAAGAAAGCGCCTATTTTAACCTCAGATGTTCGGACTAAGTCAAGAATCCTCTATTTTTCCTGATAAACTTCTTATCTAATGGCTTTTATGGGCCTGGTCGACCAAATAGGCTAGCTCCTAAAGCGATATCTGCAACTAGGTATTCTTAATTAGAGACAGACTGATACTTGCCTTTAACTACTCAGGTCAATCTCAGGAATGACAATAGAATCCGACCCCAGCCTGATGCTGGGAAGTAGCCAAATAAAACCCTATGGTGTTACAGTCTGGCGGATCTCTGGTAGCTAATTACAACTCACTAACAATAAAAACAGGAGTCTCCCTTGAGCGAGCAAGCCATTCAACTAGCGGTATTTTGTTTTGTACTGGGTGCTATTGCACTGATCACCTATATCAAATGCACAGGTGAGAACCGACATTCACCCGACTCCAATAAAGAATACTTTCTCGCCGGTGGTGGCCTCACCTGGGTTTTTGTCGCAGGCTCCATCACATTGACTAATTTGAGTACAGACCAGCTGGTAGGCATGAATGGCAATCAGATGTTGCTGTTGGCACTCTGGGAGCTAGCGGGCTTTGTGGGACTGATGGTATTGGCCAAGGTATTTTTGCCAGTGTACTACCGCAATAACTGCACCACCACCACTGAGCTTCTGGAGCGGCGCTACGATAGCAAACATGTGCGTGCGCTAGTCTCCACCATGTTTCTGTTTATTAATGTCTTTGTCTTCCAGCCCGCGGTGATCTATACCGGCGCACTATTTATAATTTCCATGACCGGCATTAATGCTGATCTAATGACCATTGCTATTGCTTTTGCACTTGTAGGTGCGGCTTATTCCGTTCTTGGTGGTCTGCGGGCGGTAGCTGTATCCGATACCTATGGTGGCGTGCTGGTGTTGCTGATGGGGCTATTAATTGTCGTTCTATCCCTTATGGCTATCGACTTTGACTTTAGCGGTATTCCCGCCGAGCGATTAACATTGATTGGCGACAGTGCCTCGCCAGTACCCTGGCATACATTATTAACCGGTATGTTCCTGATTCAAATTTTCTACTGGAGCACCAACCAAACCATTACTCAGAGGGCTATGGCTGCACCCACAGTAAAGGAGGCACAAAAAGGCGTGTATGCCGCAGCCTTTATTCGGGTGATCTTTATCCCGTCCATGGTGGTTATTCCCGGCATTGTTGCCTTTAAACTCTACGGTGATATTGGTGATCAGGCCTATGGCCGTATTGTGGGTGATCTGCTGCCAAGCTGGTTATCCGGTGTATTTGCCGCCGCCATTGCGGCAGCTGTATTAAGCTCGTTTAATAGTATGGTCAACAGCTCGGCGGCTATGTATGTCTGTGATCTGCACGAGCGCTATATTGATGAAAAGCCCAATGTGCGGGTACTCAGCGGCATAGCTACAGGGGTGTTTGTGCTGATCGCCGTGGCTATGGTGCCGGTCTATGCCCAGTCCGATAGCATTATTAATTTGCTGCAAGAGCTCTGGGGTCTGATCAGTATGCCAATTCTGGCCTGCTTTGCAGTGGGCCTGTTATTTAAG
>CAXAJC010000230.1:0-1949 GCA_963969005.1 uncultured Cellvibrionales bacterium
GGGTGCCATGCTGGCGGGTCAGGCTTTTGCCAATGCGCCGGTTGCTGCTGTGCATGCGCTGGCCTATCCATTGGGAGGTAATTATCATATTCCCCATGGGCTGAGTAATTCTCTGGTACTGCCCCATGTGTTGCGGTTTAACGCCCCTGATGCTGCGGAACTTTATGCCCAGCTTGCGCCGATTATTGTGCCCCAACAACAGTTGCCTGACGATCCCATTGCCGTAACCCGGATATTGGCCGATTACTTTTTGTCTTTGGCTGACGATCTTGGGTTGCAGACAACTTTACGGCAGATGAATATTCCGGAAACGGATTTATCGATGCTGGCGCAAGAGGCAATGCAGCAGCAGCGGCTGCTAATTAACAACCCCCGTGAGTTGGCGCTGGACGATGCGCTGGCCATTTACCGACAGGCATTTTAATGATGAATCATGCAGATCAGCGCTCCGGCTACAGGTACTTTGCGGATATCACCAGTCGCTGGATGGACAATGATATTTATGGCCATGTTAACAATGTGGTTTATTACAGCTACTTTGATTCTGTGGCTAACCAATACTTGATAGAGAAGGGCGGGCTGGATATTCACAGCGCCAATATTATTGGCTTTGTGGTGGCCTCGAGCTGCGAATATAAATCTCCGGTGGCCTATCCCGATCTTCTGGAGGCTGGATTTAGGGTCAATCGGTTGGGCACTAGCTCAGTGGAATATGGTATTGGTATTTTTAAGAAGGGGGCTCAGGCAGCTTCTGCCCATGGTACTTTTACCCATGTTTTTGTTGATCGTGAGACGGATAAATCCGTGTCGATTCCACAGCAGATAAGAGCGGCTCTGGAAGCGGTTTCTGTGGCTATTTAATACGAATACTTAATTCGAGCAATAAATAATAAATTAAAAATTTGGACTATTTATGGATCTTAACAATCAAGTAGTGGTTGTGACTGGTGGTGCTAATGGTATTGGTCGCGCACTCTGTGAAAAGTTTGCCACAGCTGGTGCCAGAGTGGCGGTGGTGGACTTGGATATGGACTCTGCCACTGCAGTGGCTGCCGAAATCAATGGCATTGCCCTGTCAGCTGATGTTGGTGTGGAGGCGGATATCCAGTCTCTGGTAAAGGCCACGGAAGAGCAGCTTGGGCCGATTGATATTTTTGTTTCCAATGCAGGTGTTTCATACAGCGATGGCCCGGGTTGGATGGCTGCCTCTGCTGCCAATGAACATTGGATGAGCAGCTGGAATATCAATGTTATGGCCCATGTATTTGCTGCTCGCGCGGTGGTGCCGAGCATGATTAAGCGCGGCGGTGGCTATCTGGTTAATGTTGCGTCTGGTGCTTCTCTATTGTGTCAGATCGGTGATGCGGCCTATTCAACAACCAAGACTGCAGCGGTTGGTTTTGCTGAGTCGCTGGCGATTACCCATGGCGATGACAATATTAAAGTCTCTGTGGTTTGCCCGCTGTATGTGGCTACGGCCATGACGGAAGGAGGCCGGGGTGTGAGTGGTCAGGATAGAGTAATGACTGCAGATGAGGCTGCAGATGCGGTGTTTGCGGGAATGGAAGCCGAGACCTTTATGATTCTGCCCCATGCCGAATTGGCGACCTATGCGGAGCGTAAGAATGCTGATTATGATCGCTGGTTGAAGGGGATGCGTCGTATGCGTCAGGGTTTGCTGGAGCAACATCCTGATTATGCTTACAAGGTGTAAGTGATTTTTAGTATGGGTTATCTCGCTGCAATTTTCGGTCTGCTGATGGTTTTGTCCTGGCAGGCTAGCGGGATTGATTATGATTCCTATGATGAAGATGTTGCGGCGTTGTTGTGGGAATATCAGAACGAAACTGAGGAAAGTTCTTCGTCTGCTGAGGGTTCTTTATCCGCTGAGGGCTCTTTATCCGCTGAGGGCTCTTTATCCGCTGAGGGCTCTTTATCCGCTGAGGGCT
>CAXAJC010000231.1:0-1934 GCA_963969005.1 uncultured Cellvibrionales bacterium
CCATCATGTATCCGCTCTGGACTCAACTCCTCGACCGCTGTTGAGCCTGAGTCAACAACCGCCTTAACATGTCTCTGTCGCACACTGCCATGTCTTTTCTGATCAATGGCAATGTTGTAACTAGTCTTGTATAGAAGTGCCCTTGGATTTTTTATATCTTTAAAATCCATTTCAATTACACGAGTAAATGCTGTCTGCACAATATCCTGAGCCTCATCAATACTCACGCTAGCTTTGTTAACGAGATAACGACAAAGTTCCGTGCGATGGCGAATATAGACGTCATGCACCACTAATTTTTGGCTATCAGGCGTCATAAAACCATTTCGACTAATGAACAACACTTACGCATAAACAGGGCAATCCCCGAACGACTAATATCGATGATAAATTTCCACTATATTAAGACGTTCGAGCCTTGTAAATCCACTCTCTATAGAGGACGTTACCCTATTACAGGGAACAGCTGGCATCCCCCTGATTGCTAACGATATTAATAGACATCACCTGAATCTGCAGTGCGCCTAATACTTCTAGCACGACAGGGGACTTGACGTTTGTCATATCTGCGCCTTTGTCAGCGAAACAGCTTAATTTCACGCGAGACACCTGCCAGCCTTTATTAAGCTTGCCAGTCAGATCCGCTGTAATATCCAAGGCACCAATGCAGTCTTCGCCACAACCAATGCCAAGACTGGTTTTCGCAACCTGATCACCAAGGACCTGGTACTGTAATTCCAGCGCCATATCGCCATTGGATTCACGGGAAATATCCATAGACTCTCCCTCAACTGCTAATCTGGCCTCTCCTGAAAATTCAAATAGACGGGTATCTTCCTGACCTTTGTAGTCAAGCGCGGTCATGGTTAATACGCCAGAAGCACTGACCGCTTTTGAAGTGGTTATTTGGACAGCGCCGGCGGCATCATGCATCGCTAAACGCCAAGGCAAAACTGGTTCGCCAGCTTTTATAAAACTCTTGTTCTGGGTTTGGGCCCGATCACCAAGCCCGGCATCTTCAGAGAGAACCCCAAGGTCGCTATTATCCGAGTACTCAAGGCCATAGCCGTAAGCAAACAGAGGATCGTAATCTTCATCACCCAGGTTAATGGCAGTTTGCAGTGCAGTTCTCGGCCAGGAAAACGACAGTTTTCCATGGAAATCATGCTGAATCTCATCGCTGGCACTGCGCAACAGAACGTCAGCAACGCCGCCACCTTCTGTGCCCGGCAACCAGGCGGCAACAAAAGCATCTGCAGCATTTATTTCCGGATTAACCCACATTGGCCGTCCGGACAAGAATACCGCTACCACAGGAATACCCTGGGATTTTAATTTGCTTATTAGTTTCAAGCCATCTTCAGATTGAAAATCCAGATGCGGGCGATCGCCCTGAAATTCTGCATAGGGATCTTCACCGAATACTACCACAGCGATATCCGGCTTTTCGTTATAGTCACCACTGACGCTTAAAGTTGCAACGCCTCCAGCAGCTTTGACCTGCTGATTGATGCCATCAAAAATCGACATTGCCCCGGGGAAATGCTCCTTGGTATTGCCCTTACCCTGCCAAGAAAGGGTCCAGCCACCAGTTTGCTTGCCAAGATTATCAGCACCATCACCGGCAACTAATATGGTGGCAGATGGAGAAACTGGTAATAATTGCTTGTCGTTCTTAAGCAGTACCAATGATTGACGCACAGCTCGCCGTGCAATCTCTTTATGTTCAGCAGCTCCAAGTAACTCAAAACGCCCGGCGTACTTCCGTGTTGACGGCAATCCAGCCTCAAACAGTCCCGCACGTATTTTCACCCGCAAAATACGGCTGACGGCCTGATCCAAACGTGCCTGGGAAATCTCACCGCTCTGTGCCTGAGCCAGTGTATTCACGTAGAGCTCTCTCCAGCTATCTGGTGCCATAAACATATCAAGGC
>CAXAJC010000232.1:0-1923 GCA_963969005.1 uncultured Cellvibrionales bacterium
GTCTGCGAGGGGACTCAGATTCGGGTTATCCATAAGCTTGGCCTTGATACTGACAGCGATGTTTTAACCGCCAGCACCGAGTTGTGCAATATTGGCGATAGTAGTTTGTCGGTGGAGCAGTGCAATGCGCCCTGCATTCCTGTGCCCATGGACTACAATAAAATTCTCGGTTTTCAGGGGCGCTGGGCCAATGAATTTCAGGGTCATTCAGTAGACCGTTTTATGGGCACCTATCTGCGGGAAAACCGCTCCGGGCGAACTTCCCATGATTCATTTCCCGGAGTGATTATTCATACCGAGCAGACCAATGAAGCTGCAGGCGCAGCCTACGGATTGCATTTGGGTTGGAGTGGCAATCACCGTATTCGCATTGAAGAGCAGTTTGTCGGCCGTGCCTATGCCCAGTTAGGGGAGCTGTTTTTCCCCGGCGAACTGAGCCTTGAACCCAACCAATCCTACTGCTCGCCAGTGCTCTATGGGGCCAGTACCAACCATGGTTTATCGGCGCTGTCGGGCTGTTTTCATCGTTATATCCGATCTCAGCTAACAGATGCACGCATGGTGGGGAAGTCCAAGCCAGTGCACTTTAATACTTGGGAAGCCATGTATTTTGATCTGTCACTGGAGCGACTTCAGGCCCTGGCAGACAGTGCCGCTGACGTGGGAGCAGAGCGTTTTGTGCTGGATGATGGCTGGTTTAAAAACCGTAAATCTGATCGCGCTGGGCTGGGTGACTGGACGGTGGATAAGACAGTTTTCCCCGATGGCTTAGGCCCATTAATTGATTATGTCCATGGCAAGGATATGGAGTTTGGCCTGTGGATTGAACCGGAAATGGTCAACCCGGATAGCGACTTATATCGCGCCCATCCCGATTGGATACTGAGCACACCGCCAGCACCACTGATCCTATCGAGAAATCAGCTGGTACTGGATTTAACGCGTACTGAGGTTCAGGACTATCTGTTTAACTGCATCGATGCACTGCTGTGCCAGTATCCAATTGCCTACTTAAAATGGGATATGAATCGAATAAATAGTCAGCCCGGCAATGCCGAGGGGCGGGCGGTGACCCATTATCAAACATTGGCGCTCTACCAACTGTTGGCCCGTGTTCGCGATGTCCATCCAAAGGTGGAAATAGAGAGCTGTTCCTCTGGGGGTGGCCGTGCCGACTTTGGTATTTTGCGCTACACCGATCGCATTTGGCCCTCGGATAGCAATGATGCGCTGGATCGGCTAGCTATTCAAAAAGGCTTTTCAATGTTCTTCCCAGCAGAGTTTATGGGTGCCCATGTGGGGCCCAGGGATTGCCATATCACCGGGCGCAGTATCAGTATGGCCACTAGAGCTGGTGTGGCCCTGTTTGGGGATATGGGAATTGAGGCCAATCTGCTTGAGATGGAGGACGAAGAAAAGCGCGAGTTAGCAACAGCTGTGGCTCTGCATAAACAGCACCGGGAATTAATGCATAGCGGTGACTTAGTGCGTGTTGATACCAGTGAGGATGAAAATAGTTTTGGCATCGTTGCCGCCAATCAGCAGGAAGCGCTATTTTCCTATGCGCTGCTCAACAGTTCATCCACCACGGCAATGGGCCGGTTGCGCTTGCGCGGGTTGGATGCCAATAGGCTTTATACACTGAGTATTATCTGGCCCAGTGCACCGAGCAGTACCTCATCATCTATTCTAGATGTGATTAACGGCTCGGTGGTCAGTGGCGATGCCTTAATGAATTTTGGGCTGCAACTGCCAATTATGCAGCCGACAAGTCTGCTGATTTTTCATCTGCAGAGTTAAGGCCAATAAACTCGGCTCTGTTACCAAACACCAATCGGTTGATGCTCAGCGCCAGTCCAACACAGATAAAGAAAGTGAAAAACATCATATGAATATAGTGCAGCGGCATCCATAGCCAAATAA
>CAXAJC010000233.1:0-1879 GCA_963969005.1 uncultured Cellvibrionales bacterium
GGATATGGATGCTGATTTTGTTGGTAAGGCAGCCCTAAAAAAGATTGCTGAGGAAGGCATTCAGCGCAAGCAAGTAGGGATGGTGATTGGTGGCGAACCTATCACTGGGTCTAACACAGAGTTTTGGCCGATTATGCATGGTACAGAGCAGGTAGGTGTGGTCACTTCTGCGGTTTACTCGCCACGTTTGGATGCCAATATTGCACTGGCCATGGTGAGTGTTGGATATAGTGAGCTGGGTACCAAAACTGAGATTGTCACCCCAATGGAGTGTCGCAGTGGTACAGTTGTCGAAAAGCCATTTTACGATCCTAAAAAGAGCTTGGCAGGATTAAAGAGCGCATAACTGATTAGTATGGGTGTCACTATTAACCACGATCACTATCCAGACGAATATCTGAAGCAGATACTCACCGAAGTAAACAGCATTGCCTTGGTGGGTGCTAGCCCTCGGTCTGAGCGTGACAGTTATATCTGCATGCAGGTGCTACTGGAACAGGGGTATCAGGTAATACCGGTGAACCCGAGTGAGGCCGGCAATATTATTTTGGGTCAGCGCTGTTATGCATCGTTGGCTGATATTGAACAGCCGGTGGATATGGTGGATGTTTTTCGCTCCTCTGAGGCAGCCCTGGGGGTTACCGAAGAAGCCATAGCCATAGGTGCCAAGGTGGTGTGGATGCAGCTCCAAATTGTTAACGCTCAGGCAGCGCAGATTGCGGAAGCGGCGGGAATAAAAGTTGTGATGGACCGCTGTCCAAAGTTAGAATTACAAAAGCCTTATTGGACCGGTGTAGCCAACTAGTCCGAGTGAAAGACTCTAGATTTGGAGACGCATTAATGACAGATCAAGCAGATACCCCGATTTTACTCAGCGATTATGCCAATGGCGTTTTGCGGCTTACGCTTAACGATGGCAAGCGTCGCAACGCACTGTCCAGCACTATGCTGGCAGACCTTTTTAGTGCCTTCACAGCGGCCGCAGAGGACCCCCAAGTCCGGGTTATCGTATTGGCTGGCAACGGGCCAGTATTTTGTTCGGGACATGACTTAAAAGAGATGACTGCAGCACGCGCAGAAGCAGATAAGGGTGAGGCCTCATTTGAGCGCCTATTTGCCGCCTGCGCCGCGGTCATGCAGTTAATTGTTAACAACCCTGTGCCGGTTATTGCTGAGATTGCCGGAGTGGCCACCGCCGCGGGTTGTCAGTTGGTGGCCAGCTGTGATCTGGCTATGGCGGCAAACAGCGCAAAATTTGCCACTCCGGGTGTTAATCTCGGGTTATTTTGCTCAACCCCCATGGTTGCATTGTCGCGCAATGTTAGCCGCAAGCACGCTATGGAGATGCTGCTTAGTGGCGATATGATTGATAGTGATCGGGCCCAGCAAATGGGCTTAATCAACAACGCCTTTGATGGGGATGAGTTGACCGACCAGACCATGGCATTGGCCAATAAAATTGCCAGCAAGTCGAGTATGACTGTGGCGGTTGGCAAGCGTGCCTTTTATGCGCAGGCAGAGATGCCTCTGGCGGAAGCCTATGCTTATACCTCGCAGGTTATGACCCATAATATGTTAACCGCTGACGCCGAGGAGGGTATTGACGCCTTTTTAGGCAAACGCTCACCGCAGTGGAATGATCAATAATTTCTTATGTCGACTATGTATAACAATGATCTCGAACAAAATTCTGCCAATCATCAGCCGCTAAGCCCGCTGCCATTTTTAGAACGTGCCGCCAGTGTGTTTCCCGATCATGTGGCTATTATCTACGGTGATGTAAGAATTAGTTATGCTGAGTTTTATGCTCGCTGTCGCCGTTTTGCCTCGGTACTAGCCCGCAGTGGTATTGGCCGCGGTGACACGGTCTCAGTAATGC
>CAXAJC010000234.1:0-1874 GCA_963969005.1 uncultured Cellvibrionales bacterium
ACTGTGGGCACTGCTGCCATTTTGTTTGCCGGTCGGCAAAAACAAGTCCCTATGGCTTTTGGTCCCTATCTGGCTATGGCAGGTTGGATTGCCTTTGTCTGGGGTGATAAGATTCTCGATAGTTATTTAAGGTTTTTAAGCCTGTAATAACAGATTATTTTTATCTCCAGTGGCAGAGCAGAACAAGCGTGAATAAAAATCCTTTTATTGTTGGCCTTACCGGCGGTATTGGCAGTGGCAAAAGCACTGTTGCCGAAGCTTTTGCCAAACTGGGTATCAATGCTGTAGATGCAGACCTTGCATCTCGGGCGGTGGTTGAACCCGGGATGCCGGCACTTAAAAACATCACTGAGCATTTTCCCAACTCTGATATTATCCAACCCAACGGTCAGCTAAATCGCCCATTGTTGCGGCAGATTATCTTTACTGATGCCGAGGAAAAACTGTGGCTCGAAACATTGTTGCACCCATTGATCCGTGACTGGATTATGGATCAGCTGCAAGCTGCACAGACAGACTATGTAATTCTGGAATCACCACTGCTGTTTGAAACGGATCAGCATCAGCTGGTAGATACTCATTTACTGGTGGATGTGCCTGTTGAATTGCAACTGCAGCGCGCCTGCGCTCGGGATAACAATGATCCGGAGCAGATTCAACGTATTATTGATGCCCAGATGTCGAGACAGGATAAACGGAACAAGGCTGAATTTGTGTTGGATAATTCGCTGGATTTAGAGACCTTGCCACAGCGAGTACTGCAACTCCATCAACGATTTATGGCGTTAGCTGAGGAAAAGACCGGGGACAAACCATTATGACAGAGCCTAGCTGCACAACCATTGTTCAATGTCCCACCTGTAAAACCAGCATTGAGTGGAGCAGCAAAAATCCCCAGCGCCCCTTTTGCTCGGAGCGCTGCCAGAAAATTGATTTTGGTGATTGGGCCAGTGAGAGTTTTGCCATTGCCGGTGAACCAGCCATTGTCGATGGGGAATTTAACGACGAGTTTTAACTGGATTTTAACCGCTCCAGAATAGCGCGGTTAGCCGCCGGGAATTGATAGTCCGAGTTATCTGCCACTATCTCGGCCACAGATACCCAGCAACATTCCTGCCCCTCCACACCTCTGGCCTGACCCTCAAATCCTGTGACCTGCCAAATATCCAACATCACCGGTTTGTCGCTGTAATCATGGGACAGCTGCATCATTGGCTCGGCTTTGGTGACATTAATATCCAGCTCTTCCCGCAATTCCCGCACCAGAGCCTGCCAGGGAGATTCTCCCTGATCCACTTTGCCACCGGGGAATTCCCACAGCCCACCCTGATGCAAATGATCCGGACGTTTGGCGATAAGAATTTGGTTCATGCCAGGGGCGGCATAGATAACAGCGGCTACTACATGGATACGTTTCATTGTCGCTGTGACCTAGTGCTAACTGCGGTATTCCGCATTAATACGTACATATTCATAACTGAGGTCCGTGGTCCACACCGTTTCTGTGGCCTGACCGCGATTTAATGACACCAGAATATCAATATCCTCTGGCTGCATGGCTTGCTGACCAGCGTCTTCGGTGTAACTGGAGGCTCTTGCGCCCTGCTCTGCAATCAGTACGGAGTTGAGGCTAAGTTGCACCAGATTCACATCCAGATCTTTTAGCCCTGCTCTGCCAATGGCAGCCAGTATTCGACCCCAGTTGGGATCAGAGGCGGTGAGAGCAGTTTTAACCAGTGGTGATTCGGCAATGGTGTAGGCAACGGCCAGAGCTTCAGCACTGTCTGTAGCACCTTCGACAATCACAGAAATAAATTTGGTTGCGCCTTCGCCATCGCGAATAATTGCCTGGGCAAGCTCAATAAATACTAGGC
>CAXAJC010000235.1:0-1865 GCA_963969005.1 uncultured Cellvibrionales bacterium
TCTGCGGATTAGGCACAGTGGGTGCCGGCGTATATAACGTCTTAAGTCGCAATTCAAAACAGATTAACTCAAGGGCCAATTGCGATATTGTGATTTCGCAGGTTGGTGCCCGCCGTGATAATCCCAACTGTGATACTGCCGCGACAGATGTCAGCAGGGATATTTTTGCTGTGGCAAGAAACCCTGATGTCGACATTGTTGTCGAGCTTATTGGTGGCACAGATGTAGCCTTTGAGTTGGTTATGCTGGCACTGGAAAATGGCAAGCATGTGGTAACGGCTAACAAAGCATTGATTGCCATGCACGGTATGGAAATTTTTGCGGTTGCGGAGTCTCGTGGCCTGATAGTTGCCTATGAAGCCGCTGTGGCTGGTGGTATTCCAATTATCAAGGCGCTACGCGAAGGCCTGGCCGCGAACCGGATCAACTGGCTGGCGGGCATTATCAATGGTACTACCAACTTTATTCTCTCCGAGATGGACAGCAAAGGTCGTGAATTCGCTGATGTGCTCACCGAAGCTCAGGAAAAAGGTTATGCCGAAGCCGACCCCACGTTTGATGTAGAGGGCATAGACGCCGCCCACAAGTTGGTGATTATGGCATCCCTGGCATTTGCTATGCCCCTGAATCTGGATGGTATTTTTACTGATGGCATTACTAAGCTGGAGCCGCAGGATGTGGGCTATGCCCGTGAACTGGGCTACGCCATTAAGCATCTGGGTATTACCAGGCAAACTGAAAACGGTGTGGAGTTGCGAGTGCATCCCACATTGGTGCCCGAGAGCTGCCTGATTGCCGGTGTTAATGATGTATCCAATGCGGTGATGGTCAATGCCGATGCTGTGGGTACTACGCTTTATTATGGTCCCGGAGCCGGTTCCGAGCCTACAGCATCCTCTGTGATTGCCGATATTGTCGATGTGGCCCGAACCATGGGCTCAGCTGCCGACACCTGGGTGCCTTCACTGGGCTGCAACAGCGCGTCCCTGCAGCAGCAGAAGATTATGGCGATTGAAGATATTGATACCAGTTTTTATATCCGCTTTGCGGCATTGGATCAACCTGGAGTGCTGTCTGATATCACGAAGATAATGGCCGATGCTGGTATCAGTATTGAGGCGATTATTCAGCGCGAGCAGCCGGCAGGTGAGGACTATGTCAATGTGATTATCCTCACTAATGTCACCAGAGAAAAACTGCTGGATGCTGCGGTTGAGAATATTGAACAACTTGAAACAGTGCGCGGTAATGTGAGCTTTATCCGTGTCGAACATTTGGATCAGTAAATGAGATTTGTAAGTACCCGCGGTGGAGTAGAGCCGAAAAGTTTTGAAGAGGTTATTCTCACCGGGCTGGCGCCTGACGGTGGGCTGTTTGTTCCCGAGCAGATACCGCAGTTTAGTCCGCAGGAGATCGCCTCTTGGGCCGGCCTGTCTTACCAGGATCTAGCATTGAAGGTGATGACACCATTTGTCGCTGATGCTATGCCTGAGAAGGATCTTAAAAAGCTGATTGATGATTCCTATTCTACTTTCCGTCACAGCGGCATCGCCCCTCTGGTGCAGACTGGTCACAACGAATGGATAATGGAGCTGTTCCATGGTCCGACCTTGGCGTTTAAGGATTTTGCCCTGCAGTTTTTGGGTAACCTGCTAGATTACACCCTGGAAAAGCGCAACCAGAAAGTTGTGATTATGGGTGCGACTTCTGGAGATACCGGCTCTGCGGCTATTGAAGGCTGTCGCCGGTGTAGCAATATCGATATTTTCATTCTTCACCCTCACAATCGTGTGTCTGATGTTCAGCGTCGGCAGATGACGACGGTGATGGCGAGATTGAATCTTTACTGCGACAGTCCACCTCGG
>CAXAJC010000236.1:0-1857 GCA_963969005.1 uncultured Cellvibrionales bacterium
GGTTTAAGCAAGCCAGAGGCGGTGATGCAGGCTCTATCAGCGACGCTGAGATAGAGGCGGCAATCGTCAAGCGGCAGCAGGCTAAGGCTGATAAAGATTATGCCGGTGCGGATCAGGTGCGAGAGGATTTACTGGCTCAGGGGATAGTGCTTGAAGATAGCCGCGAAGGTACCACCTGGCGCCGCAGCTAGGGGGTTATTAGGGGCTTTGCATCGCCTCTATTTCAAAGGTTTCCAGCATATCCACATGGCGGTCCAGCAGCTGTTGCCCCAGCGCTTTGGTTGCCACTTCATAAGTGACCAGGATCGCATCATTTAAAGCCCGGATACCGGTTAACTCGCAATTCTCAGGGATATTCGTATAGTTGGTGTAGATATAATCTGGCTGCGCCAGAGCCATCTGAGTACTGCCCAGATCATCCCAGCTCTGCAACACCACTCCCACTTGGGGCCAACCGGACTCCCGCACAGCGATTGCCAGAGGATAGTCAAAACTCATAAGCACGGTCTGCTCTGCGACTGGCTGCAAAATCTCCTGTACAGAGGCAATGATTAATGCCCGACCACAATGCTCTATGGATTCTTCTTTTAACTCAACAAAGGCAGTGACCTCGGGGTTGGCGAGAAGAATGTCCACCAGGGCTTCCAGTGGCGAAATTTTCTCCCCAATAAAGGCATCACCCAGCCGCTGTGGTTCATAGGCAGAGCAACCCATTAACTCAGCTCTAGACATGGTCAACACAGAGCCAGACTGGCCACTTACCCGCTGTAAGTCGGTGTCATGGTAGATCACAGGCAACTGGTCCCCGCTAAACTGAATATCCAGCTCAATAAATAGCGCACCGACTTCTATGGCTCTGGTGAGAGACAGAGCTGTATTTTCCGGATACTTCGCCTGATAACCCCGGTGAGCTACCAACTTGCTGGGATGGATCATTGCTATGACCTGATTCATTACTGACAAGGCTAATGGTATCCTTGCCCGCTGTTATATTGAAAGAATAAATTAAAGGAACAACTTAAAGGAACAATTTATGTCTCTAGTGCTCTTTGAAGTTCGCGATAATGTCGCACTGGTAACCCTCAATAACCCGGATAAGCGCAATATGCTGACCATCGAGGTCTGTGAGCAGATTGTCGATTATGTGGCTCAAGCGGAAAAGCATCCAGAGGTAAAGGCCCTTATTGTGACGGGCACTGGTCGCGCCTTTTGCGCCGGTGGCCAGCTAACTGATCTAACGCCCAACCAAGAAGTATTAGAGACTATCTACAGCGGCTTTTTGAGCATCGCCAATTGCTCATTACCCACCATTGCTGCCATTAATGGCCCAGCTGTGGGCGCAGGTTTTAATATGGCGGTGGGCTGCGATGTGCGCATTGTCACCGAACAGGCACGCTTTGAGCCCAGATTCTTTGGCCTGGGCCTTCATCCCGGCGGCGGCAATACCTGGATGTTGCGGCAGTTAGTCAACTGGAATACAGCAGCTGGCATGCTGCTGTTCTCCCAGTCCCTTAGCGGCAGGGAAGCGGTCGAGAAAGGTTTGGCCTGGAAATGTGTCGAGGCGGATACGTTACTGGAAGAGGCATTTGCCTTTACCGGAAATATCCGCGACTTGCCTAAAGAGCTGTTGCTGCGCACCAAGCAGACCTTGCGCCAAGCCGGAGGCACAAACAGTCATCAAGAGATATTGGATATGGAGACTGCCGAGCAAATTTGGTCCATCAATCAGCCTTATGCCCGTGATTCAATCGCAGCTATGATCGACAAAATAAGCAGTAAATAAGGCGTTTAAACAGAGAGAAAATGGGGTGGACGACGGGGATTGAACCCGCGACCACCGGAATCACAATCCGGGGC
>CAXAJC010000237.1:0-1829 GCA_963969005.1 uncultured Cellvibrionales bacterium
GTACTAATCTCAGTCGGCAACTGCGCTTGGGCAATGAGGTTCTTGAAGCAGGCCGCTATTTGGTCAGCACAATTGATCACGAAATCAGCCTTGCCGGGTTTTATGGGCCCCTCGATTTAGTTATTCAAGGGCAGCTGCCAAAACCAGATATTTGCACTGCAGATGGCGCTGTTATGCAATATCCTGTGGATGGTTTGAACAATGTTACCGAGGGCTATCGACTTTGCGGTGGTGAAGCTCTGCTGGCGAACACAGATAGTCTGTTAATCCGCCGTGCTGCAATTCCAGCCTTGGTACCCGGCTCGCCATTGATCTCTGAGCAGTATTATATTCAGGTGCAGGGCAATCAATATATTCGCGCAATCGGTGCTGATGCCGGGGCATTTTCTCTCCGCCAGAGAGATGGCATCACAGCCTCGCCGATTAGAGTTTGGTCCCAGTCGCTCTATTATGTCAGTGCAGATCATGTGCTTAAACGTCGGCGAGTTATCAAGGGGCGATACAGCAATTCAGAGCCACTGGCTGAGGGGGTTGATGATCTACAGATACTCTATGGCATAGATCGATCTGGTGATGGAGTAGCTAATGGTCGGGGGGTGCGGTCAGCATTTGTCAGTGCTCCGCAAAATGCCGACGAATGGCAGAATATTGTTGCCATAAAATATTATTTATTGCTGAGCAGCAATGAAAGCGGCTCTGCTATGGCTGACCAGACCGTCTATAGCTATGCCGATAAAACCGATATCAGCTTCAACGACCATAAAAAGCGCAAGCTGTTTTATGGTTTTAGCAGGCTGCGAAATACTGCCCCTACCAGAGGTGATCAATGAGCAGACTGCCTTTGCAGCAGGGAATGGTTTTGCTATTGGCGCTGATTATGCTGCTATTGCTGACGCTATTGGCCACCGCCAGTATTACATCGAATACTATCGCCAGCCAATTGGTGCGCCATGATCAGCGCCAGTTGGCGGTCAATCAAGCCGTGGAAAATATTATTAATTATCTTGTTACTGATGCTGATTATTTTATTAATTACCAGCACTACCTGAATGCTGATGGCCAGTTTTCAGTGCCGCTTCCCGCTGAACTGAGCGATAAATTTGTTACTACCGAGATTGTTGGTTTTAGGTGTATTGCCGAGGTGACAGCCCCGGGCTGTAGTCTGCAGCAGAGCCCTGAAAGCAATCTGCCTTGCCCGGTTCAATATTATTGGCAGCTGGAAGTGCGCGGGGTCGATCAAACCTCCATGGCTAGCACATTGGTTAGTCAGGGCATAGGGTTTAGTTATCTGCCCGGTTATTGCCCCATTTAAAGGAGATCTATAATGACGCTGAAATATGCTTACCTGTTAGTATTTTCGTGCGTTGCTCTGGACAGTAATGCAGATGATATCGACCTGTTTACCACGGATTCCATGCTTGCTTCAGGTCAGGTGCCAATTTCCCTTAGCTCCAGCGCTAGCCATAAAGATCAGGTTTACTATGGCCTTTTTCGTCCTGCCACCAATGCCAGATGGCAGGGAAATTTAAAGCTCTACCAGCTGGGTAGAGATAAAGTAAGCGAGAAGCTGATTTTGCTGGATGGGGATGCCGCCCCGGCACTGGACAAAAACGCGCCTGTATTCTCCTCCAGAGCGAGAAGTTTCTGGACCAGTGGCAAGGATAGTCCAGATGGGTCTGTGGTCAGCCTGGGGGGAGTAGCTCAGGGGCTGCGGGATTACGTGGGCAGCAACAGAGTCAATCTCACATGCATTGGCAGGTGCAATCATATGGAGCCAATGACCGCCAGCAACCCCAATTTGCAGCCGGCCTATTTTGGCGTTGCAGATA
>CAXAJC010000238.1:0-1684 GCA_963969005.1 uncultured Cellvibrionales bacterium
TCAGAGGCGGGAAACACAACATCATCTATTTTTTTATAGTTGCTCATAGGTGCTGTCCTGCAGGGCATGGCTGATCAATTTATAAGGGCCTAATGTCCCTCTAAAAGTCGCACATAATTGCCGCAGTTTTATGCTGCCAGCACTACTGACTAAGAGACACCGCAAGCTGGCGTGCAGCCTGCAACTTGGCGCGAAAATTTGGGTTCCTCGGCGACGCAGCCCCCGGCTGACTGGAAAACCAGACCATCACAGTATCCGCCCTGCGATTGATATAGATAACCTGGCCATGAATACCCACAGCGCAGTACTCTCCAGCGGCGGCATCCAGAATCCACCACATATTGTGATAGGCAGACCAGGACTCATTTTGGTATTTGGTATTGGCCTGCATATTGGCAAGCAGCCGATCACTGACATCAAGAGTAGCGTCAATCCAGGACGCTGGAATAATCTGCTGACCATTGTATTCGCCGCGGTCGCGCACCATCATGCCAAAGCGCAATGCATCACGGGCAGTGCTATTCATACCACCAGTCACAGCAGGCATATAGGCACGGTCCACCAGTATATAGGCATCATGTTCAGCACCAATTTTGGACCAGATATTGTCCTCAATATAATCCTGAAATGGCTGGCCGCTCAGTCGCGCAATTAGCCAGCCCAACACGTCGGCATTGGCCGAGTTGTAATCAAAATTATCACCGGGAACACGGTCCGGATCAGGCTTGATAAATCGGCCAAGAAAATCATGCACACCATAGATCTCAGCATTATCAGGCTGCACATCCGCAGCACCGGGCATCCAGCCCATATTCAGTGCCGGGGCATAGTAACGGGCAAAATCAGAGTCAACATTAGTATAGGTTTCGTGGAAATCAATTGAGGTTCCATGGTCAAGCACCTGCTGAATGCTCACCCGCTCAAAGCCGCTGCCCACCAGCTCGGGAATATATTTGGCCGGCGAGGCTTGAAGATCCACCAACCCCTGATCAACTAAAAGACCAAAAGCCGTACTGGCCAATGACTTGCTCATGGAAAACCAGATATGGGCATCATGCTCAGAAAAGTCGCCAAAGTAGCGCTCATGCAACACCTTTTGGCCCTGGGCAATTACCAACCCATCGGCATAGTTATCTTTAAAAAGCTGATCAAACCCCTTGGCCTCGCCCTGAGGGTCTACAACTTTAAACTCAGCCAGCTCGGGCCTGCTGGCTGCGGCAAATTGACGGATATTCCCTCCCCGGGGAATCATCACCGCATGCATTGGCGCACCAGCATTACGGAACGCCCAGCGGCTGGCCGGATAGTCCCGGTAATTGGCCATGGTCACCTGGGACTCGCGGCTGGGTGGGACACCCTGCATAGGCTCTTGGTGATTCGGTTGGGAAAAAGATAGATTGCTGGCAGCCATTAAAAATATGGCGCCCAGCACTGAATAAGTAGGCTGCATCATTTAACTCCGCGGCAATTATTTGCTCTTATTAGTCTAGGGCCATGCCTTCATCAGGGCTGACTGCAAGTTAAAGTTAGTATAGATAAAAAAAGAAACCCGGCATACCCTTGGGATATGCCCTGACAAAAGTTAGAAAAGGCCCTTAAGGCAGGTCGTCGACCAATTCCCCTTCGACCGGCTCAAGCAGATCTTCCCGGTCAACATTCATCAATAGCATCACTGTCGCCGCTA
>CAXAJC010000239.1:0-1678 GCA_963969005.1 uncultured Cellvibrionales bacterium
GTACTGGTATACGCCCATTTATTTGGTACTGCTATTGGCCGGCGCTGTGGTATCCATGGATATTGTTAATGGACTGATTCTGGCGACCTATGCCACCATGGCAATTCCAACAATGATCTCGGCGCTGTATCTGGCACCCAGGGTCAATCAGGCGGCGAAGGTCTATTTTGCCCGGCTGGATAAGGACAAATAACCCAGAGAAAACTACTTGTTTTATGGCATTTTGGCCTAGTCCTAAAATCAGGTTGAAGAAGGTAGGTAAATCCTTGTCAGTTTTAATAACTTGCCACCTGACAATGGATTGACTAATCAATAAAAAGGAAGTTGTTATTAAACGTATTGTGATCTGTGCCGATGGCACCTCGAACTACCCTGAGAAAGATCCCGAAAATTAGCCCGTGCGGTCGAACCTATAATCAGCGAGGGCAATGCTCAGCAGCTGTGGTTTGTCGGAGTGCATACTAATGTGAGGGGTAGTTATGCCCCGGACGCCGGTGGTGTATCGTCAGATATTCCTATGGATTGGTTTAGAAAGGAAGCCAAGGGAGCGGGACTGCACCTTGAAGCGCATATTGTGCAGGGGTTAAATCCAGTGCCAGCGGCTACATTGTATCAGTCGCGCAAATATATTTGCCGCTCCAAGCATCCCTATTACCGGCCTATAGATCATGGCCGTGGGCAGATGTTACTGCACAGATTGGTAAAACAATACTGAGAGGCTGATACCAAATACAGGTCCAAGGACCTGCTGAGTTATTTAGCGGGCCACAATGGTCAGTGGCCCGCTTTAATTGGCTAGGTCTTAAAGCAGCCTCTCAATAGATTTGGCCAGATCCGCTGGTTTGGTGATGGTGGCAAAACGATCTGTCACCTGACCGTCGCGATCAACCAGAAACTTGGTGAAGTTCCATTTGATACTGTCATTAAACAGACCACCGGCCTGCTTGGTCAGATAGCTGTATAGCGGGTGTCGCCCGGCACCATTGACTTCAATTTTGCCCATCACTGGAAAGCTCAGGCCGTAGTTCATCTGGCAGAATTCCTGCACCTCTGCATTGGTGCCTGGCTCCTGGCCGCGAAATTGGTTGCAGGGCAGAGCAATAATCACCAGACCGCGCTCGGCATAGGTATCATGTAATTTCTGCAGTCCTTCATACTGAGGGGTAAAGCCACATTTACTGGCAGTGTTGACAATCAGCACTACTTTGCCCTTGTAAGCGTCCAGTGCCTGCTCATCTCCGCTGCTGGTGGGGACGGAAAAGTCGTAGATGGAATCTGGCTGAGACATATTTTTACCTTATTATTAATTATTATTGGTTACTTAAAGCAGTGTTCTGGCGCTGGAAAAGTACCAGCGCGAACCTCATTGCCATAGGCAATAATCGCCTCCTGAATACTGGCATTTTGATCGAGAAAATTCTTGGAAAACTTGGGCAGGCGCTGGGAAATGCCGAGCATATCCTGCAGCACTAGTACTTGGGCGTCTGTATCCGGGCCAGCGCCAATACCTATAACCGGAATATGCAGTGCCTGAGATAACTCACGGCCAAGGGAGGAGGGCACACATTCAATAACAATCAGATCAGCACCGGCCTCTTCCAATACCTGAGCTTCGGCAATCATCTGCTGGGCGGCCTCTTCTTCTTTACCTTGTACCTTATAGCCACCCAGTTTGTGC
>CAXAJC010000240.1:0-1663 GCA_963969005.1 uncultured Cellvibrionales bacterium
ATGCAGTGCCGCTTTCTCAAGCATCTCATCCAGAGCACCGGACTCTTCACCAATAGCCGCCATTTGATGGAGCAATGTCGGGAACATCTTGCGCATCTTGATGGCCTGTTGCAATTGAATGCCGGTCATCACATCCTCCCGCACCTGCATAATGGCATCATAATATAGTCGATTGCCCGCAGCCCCGGCCACAGACTTCAACGCATCTACTATAGGCACACCGGCGGAAAACGTAGTGGCCAAAGTGCGCGCAAAGCGGGCGATAATTGAGTTGTAAACAATATTGCCCATCACCGGCAGCCGCAGCATATATTTGTCCAACATATAGGCAAATTTCTGTGCCCTGAATCTGGCCTCGCGAAAGGCAATTAATGAAGTACCAATGCCCAGCAGTACAAACATCCAAGAAGTCTGCAAGGTCTCCGACAGCCTCAGCACAAACAAGGTAAAAGCTGGCAGATCAGCGCCAAACCCGGCAAAGGTTTCAGCAAATACAGGCACCACCTTAATCAGCAGAATACCAGTGACCAAAATTGCCACCACCATTACTGCAATAGGGTAGGCCAGTACTTTTTTTATTTTGGCTTTTAGTTGCTCGGTCTTTTCCTTGTAGGTCGCCACCCGATCTAGCATGGTCTCCAGTGCACCAGCGGTTTCACCAGACTCCACCAGGCTGCATAACAGATCATCAAACTGGCGGGGATGTTTGCGCAGAGCATTGGCAAAACCGCCACCGGCAGAAACATCATCGCGAATCTCATAAATCAGTTTTTTCATCAGTGGTTTATCCGAGCCATTAATCACAATATCAAAGCTTTGCACCAGAGGCACACCAGCTTTCACCATGGTTGCAAGCTGTCGTATAAATATGGCGATATCGGCAGGCACAATTTTTTTGCTGGGGCTATATATTGGCTTAGGTTTCTTTTTCACCGAAGTGGGGATAATCCCCTGCTTGCGCAGCCTTGCTTTTGCGCCAGCGAGGTTGTCGGCACGTACTTCGCCGTCAATTTTTTCACCTTTGCGATTTTTTCCTCGAAAGACAAACAGATGTGTCTCTATTGCTGTAGCCATAATCTAATCCTTAGTAATTCGGTTGGCTTCCTCAATACTGATCAGTCCCTGAGCAGCTTTGCGCAAAGCAGAAATTCTTAATGTTCTGAATCCCTCTTGTAACGCACATTGTAAAATATCAATGGAGCTACCTCCCTGCATAATAATCTTGGAAATAGCCGGCGAGATTTTCAATGTCTCATAGACGCCGACACGGCCTTTATAACCATTTGTGCAGTTGTCGCATTCTCCAGGTTTGAAAATAGTGAACTCCGATTTATCTAGACCAATATCATCAAAGCCCTCTTCAGTAAGTACCTTGTCGGGAATATCATCAAAAGGCACCTGACATTGGGAACAGAGTTTGCGCCCCAAACGCTGGGCAATAATCAAATTGACTGAGGTGGCCACATTAAAAGAGGGCACACCCATATTCAGCAGTCTGGTCAATGTTTCCGGGGCACTGTTAGTGTGCAATGTGGACATAACCAGGTGACCGGTTTGAGCGGCTTTAATGGCAATTTCTGCAGTTTCAAGGTCACGTATTTCACCGACCATCACCACATCAGGGTCTTGACGCAAAAATGACCGCAGGGCCTCAGATAAGCTT
>CAXAJC010000241.1:0-1609 GCA_963969005.1 uncultured Cellvibrionales bacterium
GCCTTGGGGGAGTAGCTCAGGGGCTGAGGGATTACGTCGGCAGCAACAGAGTCAATCTCACATGCACCGGCAGATGCAATCATATGGAGTCAATGACCGCCAGCAACCCCAATTTGCAGCCGGCCTATTTTGGCGTTGCAGATACAGAGCAAATGGCTGAGATTATTACTTGGAGCCAACAGGGTCACGGGGATGTTATCCATTCACAGCCGGCCTTAATTGATTATGGGGAAACTCTGGGTCTCTACGCATTTTATGGCTCTAATGATGGTATGTTCCATGGCGTAAAGGTTGGGCCGATGGAGAAGTCAGAATTGATCAGTGCCAAAGATGGTGAGGAGCAATGGGCCTTTACCGCCCCGCAACATTTCGCCAAATTAGGCCAGCTATATAATGCCGAGCAGGCAGGTGCCACTGCCGACAAAGCCTATTTCTTTGATGGCCCGGTTACCACTTACCTGCAATACAATAGCCAGCAGAGCATTGGCGATGACCCCAGTGGTGAGCAGAGCATGGCAGTGATTTTCCTTAGCGCCCGTCGCGGCGGTAGGCTGCTTTATGCCCTAGATGTTACAGAGCCAGGCTCCCCCGAGATTCTCTGGCATAAATCCAATCTCGATGATGGCTTTGCTGAACTGGGCCAGACCTGGTCAAAACCTGTTGTTCATTATCTAAAGTTATCCGGTGATACTGAGGTCGCTACAGTATTTATGGGTCTGGGCTATGATCCGGAGGCAGATGACTTAGCGGGGGCCAGATCTCAGGGTCGAGGGCTTATGGCGCTTAATGCACTGACTGGAGAAGTTATCTGGCAGCATGCCGATTTGCCGTTTAGTGTGCCCGCAGAGGTGTCTGTTATTGATCGCGATGGTAACGGTTACGCGGATCGGCTCTATTTTGCCGATACTGGCGGTCAATTATGGCGGCTTGATATGGCTGACAACAAACCCAAAAATTGGCAGTTAACTCTGCTGTTAAAGCTGCCCGGCCAGCAGAAATTCTTTACCGCACCAGATATTATCACCAGCCCAGATGGCACACATGACGCTATTATTATTGGCTCAGGTGATCGGGAAAAACCATTTCAAACCAGTATTCAGGATTATTTGATCAGTTATCATGATTATTGCACCGAGATTGGTAATGCTGCCTGCAGCCTCCCGGCAGCAACACTGGATGATTTGCAGAAATTGCCCATGGGTGAGACGGGTGATGGACAATCAGAGGAGCAGTTCAGGGGCTGGTACTTGCCTTTGGCGGCTGGGGAAAAAGTGGTGACCAGAGCCTTGACCATTGCCAGCCGAACCAGTGTCGCCAGTTACAAGCCCTGTACTGAGCAGCAATGCCACCCACTGGGTGAGGCGCGTATTTACAATTTTAATCCGTTTACCTTTGCCAGAGAGGATAACCCTTCAGGCAAGCAGCATTATAGGAAGATTGAGGGGGGTGGAATATTGCCGCCACCAGTGCCTTTTACTCTGGAGTTGAAGCCTTGCGATGGCAAAGCTTGCGGCCCTGAAGAGGCGGTGGTCAGTGGACTATTATTTGGTCCCCATATTCAGCCAGCGAATAATAAGCTGCTGGGACAGAGGTTAAAGCTCTGGTGGCA
>CAXAJC010000242.1:0-1562 GCA_963969005.1 uncultured Cellvibrionales bacterium
AAAAGCTCTATGCATAAGGAATATGGATGGCTAATTTTTCAGACCTTTATCTGTCACAACTCGACGAACATATCGAGGCTATGAATATGGCCAGAGAACTCGCACCAACTGTGAGTTCAGCCGGTCAAAAATGGTTAGACAGTCTTAATAATGGCGGCAAAATATTACTCATGGGCAATGGCGGCAGTGCTGCAGACGCTCAGCATATAGCAGCAGAATTAGTCGGCCGGTACCTCAATGAACGCAGGGCTCTGCCAGCAATCGCACTGACAACAGATACGTCGATCTTAACCGCAGTGGGCAACGACTACGGCTTTGAATCTATATTTTCACGACAGCTTGAAGCCCTTGCCCAGCCCAATGATGTGGTGGTGGGCTATTCCACTAGTGGCAAAAGCCAGAATATCTGCGAGGCAATGAAAGTGGCGCAGGCAAAGGGTTGTTATACTCTGGCCTTAACCGGCCAAACTGGCGGCGCGTTGGCAAAACTGGTGGATAGCTGTATCGCTGTACCCTCAACATGCACCCCTAGAATTCAAGAAGTACATAGCTTTATTGGGCACATGCTGTGCGCATTTGTTGATGCGGGCATTAATCGCGAGTCAATCTAGAGGGTCGATCATGAAAGTGGCATTCCTGGATCGAGATGGCGTTATTAATGTAGACAATGGTTATGTTCATCACCGAGATAACTTTGCCTTTACAGAGGGCTGTACTGAGGCGCTGCAACTGCTTGAGCAAAAAGGCTTTGCCCTGATTATTGTCACCAATCAATCCGGCATAGGCCGCAATTATTATTCAGAGCAGGATTATCAGCAGTTAACCAGCTGGTATCGCGAAAAACTATTGCAGTATGGTATAACGATAGCTGGTATATATCACTGTCCCCATGCCCCTGAGGCACTGTGCGATTGCCGTAAGCCAGCCCCGGGATTATTTCGGCAGGCAGCAGCTCAGTATGATATTGATTTTGCTTCATCTATTATGATCGGCGACAAACAATCCGATGCCGATGCAGCGACTGCAGCCGGTATTCCCAATAGCTATTTGCTTAGACAGGCCTGCGGCACATCAACAAAAATTCAGCCAACCTATGGTAGTTTGTTGGACTGTGTCAGAGACCTTATTTAATTAGATATTATTGAGAGACCCATTGAGAATGGACAAATGAAACTGTTAGTCACCGGTGCAGCCGGTTTTATAGGCTCTCATGTCAGTCGGGCACTTGCCGCCCGAGGTGATAAGGTCATTGGCATAGATAATATCAATGATTATTACGATACCAGCTTAAAATATGCGCGCCTGGACTGGGTTACTGAAGCCAGCCAGCAATCAACTAGCCACGGGAGCTTTTCATTCCAGCAGATAGATATCGCCGATCAGGCTGCTATAGATCAGCTTTTTACCCGGGAGAAATTCGACAAAGTTATCCATTTAGCGGCTCAGGCCGGAGTGCGCTATTCACTGGAAGCCCCCCGCGCCTACATTGACAGCAATATTATCGGCTATACCAATATCCTTGAAGCTTGCCGTCAAAATCGTATCCAGCATCTGGTCTACGC
>CAXAJC010000243.1:0-1544 GCA_963969005.1 uncultured Cellvibrionales bacterium
CGCCTGAATTGATCGGCCAGCGCGTTGTCACTGCGCTGGGGTACTCATTCTCTATTGAGGTTGCAGATATTCAGGCAGAGTACCGCCGTCTGATTGATCTAGGGCTGGACTTCGTTAGCGAGCCTGCTGAGCTGGATGGTTTCTATCAGGTCTACAGCCGCGACCCAGATGGCAATATCTTTTCCCTGCGCCAGGCGATTGACCCTCAGTCGCAGCTCTCAGTGCGCCAGTTGGACGCCTGGGCAGCAGGATAGGTTAAAGCGGGAGTCTTGCTGCTACTTAATAATCGCCTGATAGATGAGCACCATCATCTGTTTTCGGTAGTCCCAGGGCGATCCCATTAGTTGCATCATGGCGATGCCCACCAACTCCTCTGCCGGATCTATCCAAAAGACGGTGCCCGCAGCACCACCCCAAAAATAGCTGCCCTCAGATGCCATCACGCCTCGTTGAACCGGGTCGATTAGCACACCAAAGCTCAGGCCAAAGCCAACGCCTTTGATGTTATTGCTCTGGCCAATGCTTGGAGCTTCGCCAGAACTGGTGACCTGGGTGAGCCCAGTGAGATGCTTCTGCGACATAAACTCGCCAGTGCCCTGTGCTTTTTGCTCCAGTAATGATTGTCGCTTACCAATGCAGTCTTATCTGCAGGCATATTAAAAAAGGTGCTGTCCATACCCAATGGGTCAAAAATTCTCTCGCTCAGTATTTGCTCAAAGCTCTGTCCGGTGATTTTTTCTGACACAGCTCCGAGGATGCCGGAGGCCACGCTATAATTCCAGCGCTCTCCCGGCTCAAAGGCCAGGGGGAAGACTGGCTATCATCTGGCTGTGTTCGACCAGAGTTGCCGGTAAGGTCTTACTCGCCTCGCGGTACAGTTTGTCTACCGGATCAGTAGGGCTGAAGCCATAGCTTAGGCCAGATGTATGCGTCAGCAGTTGATGCATGGTAATTGGACCCTGGGCATCGATATTCCCCTCGGCGGTCCAGATAGACATGTTGTCGAATTCTGGCAAAAACCTGGACACTGGATCACTGAGCTGGAACAGACCCTCCTCGTGCAGAATCATCATGGCCACAGCTGTTATAGGTTTGGTCATAGAGTAAATTCTGAATAATGTGTCTTCAGTGATGGGTTGCGCTTTACTCAACCCCAGACTGCCAGCGCTATCCACATGCACGATCTTATCTTTGCGCGCAACCATGGTTAACACGCCAGCCAGTTTGCCCTCATCGATATGGCGCTGGTTCATGGCTTCAAGGCGCTGGCTGGACATACCCAGCTTTTCTGGCTTGGCCATACGCAGATCGCCACTCAATGTAGTGGACGAAAAAAGTAATGCAAAGATAATCAATGGAATTTTCAAGTTCATGGCGAGCGCTCGTATTGTTATAGCCGAAAAGGCGTTTATGGTTGATAAGCCTCGAGGGCGGTGAAATCCTGACTTATACTGTACTTATAGTCACTAGTGATGTGGCGCAGTTTGCCCGGTTATTAAGACCCAATCGGCGCTATTGCTAGGCTGCCATAAGCTCGCTTAGTC
>CAXAJC010000244.1:0-1537 GCA_963969005.1 uncultured Cellvibrionales bacterium
GCCAATATCCAATACATTGGTCTGCGCCTTTGGAGGATTGGTGCTTAGGTAGTCCATAAGAACAAAGCTGGAACGCCACACTTTATTACCATGGGCGCTGTGACCATTTTGCTCGCGTTTGAGTTTGCGCACGCCGGGGTGTGTTGAACGCAGGGCTTTTATGCCAAGGTATTCAATAAAGTGACGTTGATTCATGTCTGCTTGAGCCATTGCTTTGTGCGTCTGTTAGAAAAGCGAAGCTTAACAGGTTAGATGGGCGGTCGAGGTAAATAGATGGACCTTTTAATGGCGAACTATGGTATTTTTAGTATATTAAAATAACTTAGTTGTCGTTCCGCTATGGTCGAGTCGAGTCTCCCTTCGTTTCTTCAGATTCTATATCGCAATACCAGTTATCAATTTTGGGCCCTGCAGCTGATAGGCTGGTTTGGTCTGGCTCTGATCAGTTTTTTAAGTCTCACTCTTTGGTACAACCAGCAGGGTTTTGCCTATATTGCTCATACCCTGTTGCAGTCTCTGCTGGGCGTGCTGGTGTCCTGGCCATTGCGGCCACTGTTTCACTATTTTTGGGGCCGTAGTGTTCTGGCCAGATTTATTGCGGGCATAGGTGGTGTCCTGCTGTGCTCGGTGCTGTGGACTATCCTGCGTATCAGTACCTTTATGGCAATCACGGGCGAGCAAGGGCTGTGGAATGATTTTGGTGGCTGGCTGTTTGGTTCAATTATGATCTTCAGCTGTTGGGCGGCATTTTACCATGGTGTGAAGTTCTACCAGCTGTTGCAATACGAGCATGAAAACCTATTGCTGGTGGCGGCGCAAAATCGCGAGCAGCAGTTGCGGGCCGCTAAGGCAGAGACTATTGCCCATGAGGCGCAGTTGAAAATGTTGCGTTACCAGCTCAACCCGCATTTTTTGTTTAATACACTTAATGCCATTGCGGCACTGATGGCTACCAAAGAAGTACCCAGAGCCGGCTCTATGATTGTGCAGCTGAGTGATTTTTTGCGTTACAGCCTGGACAATGATCCGGTCAGGCGGGTGACAGTTAAGGAGGAGTTGGCTGCTCTTAAGCTGTATCTTAATATTGAGCAAACTAGATTTGCGGAGCGTTTAGAATTGGAGTTCGATATTGAACAGGCTGCGGAGCCAGTGCGTATACCCAGTTTAATACTGCAACCACTGGTTGAGAACGCGATTAAGTATGCCATTGCTCCGATGGAGGAGGGCGGCAAAATAACGGTTCGGGTATGGTTGGATAAAGACTATGTTTGCCTTGAAATGCTGGACACGGGGCCGGGTATATCGTCATCCGCTAAAGCAGGCAATAATGTGGGTATTGGTCTTAGAAACACGGTCGATCGGCTCTATGAGTTCTATGCTGATAATCACACCTTTAACCTTGAGTCCGTCCCCTCAGGTGGTTTAAAGGTATATATGCAACTGCCATTGGAAAAGACAGTTAGATAAACAATTTATGCAGAAATTAAGAACCATTATTGTTGACGATGAGCCTTTGGCGCTGAACTTCTTGCGCTCC
>CAXAJC010000245.1:0-1526 GCA_963969005.1 uncultured Cellvibrionales bacterium
GTTGTTGCCAGCTTGGCATTGGGCAGAGCTTTGGCCAGTGCCCCCATTAAAGTGGTATTAAAAGCGCCACCGCCACAGATATAGATCTGATCTATCCCTATCTTCAGAGCATTGATCTGATCTGCAATAGTTTCTGCTGTTAGTTGAACCAGGGTCGCTTGCACATCCTGTGGCTCAACCTGCTTAAAATTCTTCAACTGCTGGTCAAGCCATTGCTGGTTAAATATTTCGCGCCCAGTACTTTTGGGAGCCGGTTGGGCGAAAAAATCATGGGCCTTTAGTTGGTCTAAAAGCTGGCCATCAACTGTACCTCCAGCGCCCCAGTCACCATTGCTGTCATAGGGGCTGTTGAGATGAATCTGAGCCCAGCTGTCCAGCAGTATATTGCCCGGCCCCGTGTCGTAGCCAATACAGGTTTGATCTGCATTGGACTCCCTGGCTGGCAGTATGGTGATATTGGCTATGCCACCTATATTAACAATGGCGCGATTGCAGGCACTGTCACTAAAAAGCTGCTGATGAAATGCAGGTACTAATGGTGCCCCATGTCCCCCGGCGGCTATATCCGCCCGCCGAAAGTCTGCCACCACAGGGCAGCCAGTGCGCGCTGCAATAATATTGGGGTCAGCGATTTGCTGGCTAAAAGCAATGTTGCCATCAGTTGGTGGTGCGTGGCGAACAGTCTGACCATGGCTGCCAATAGCGGCAATATCTTCTTTATTTAGGTTGAGCTCTTCCATTAGAGCCAGTGCGGCAGTGGCAAATAACTGTCCTAACTGATGGTCGGTTTCGGCATAGAGTTGTACCGAGTCTGTTCCGGGCTGGCAGAGATAGAGAATAGCTTGTTTGACCGACTTGGGAATAGTCTGGGCATAACTGCCCAGAAGTTTGAATTTCCCTTGATCAAAACAGACGGCAGCAGCATCTATGCTGTCGATGCTGGTGCCAGACATAAGACCAATGTATATATTGTTCATAGGCGAGTCAGCTAGTTGGCACTGGAGTCGCTGTTCTGCATTAACGCCAACTGGATGGTTTGCTGATGTTCTGCAAGTTTTGCCAGCACAGGTGCTGTGGCCTGTTTAAATGATGACTTTTCCCCCTTAGCGATGGGGCGAGCTTGGGGCAGTTTTACAGTGCGTGGATTGCGATGTACGCCATTGACCAAAAACTCATAATGTAAGTGGGGCCCGGTAGCATAACCTGTGGAACCCACTGTACCAATAAGTTGCCGCTGGCGCACAGTTTGCCCTTTGCGAACCTTCTTGCGATTCAGGTGGAGATATTTGGTGGTGTAGGTTTGCCCATGTTGCACAAACACATAGTTGCCATTGGCTTTGCTATAGCCTGAGGCAATAACTTTCCCATCGCCAGCAGCATAGACCGGCGTGCCCCGGGGCGCTGCGTAGTCAACGCCGCGATGGGCTTTGATTTTTTTGTGGATCGGGTGTTTGCGTCTCAGGTTAAACCCGGAGCTAATACGAAAGATATCCAATGGTGTGCGCAGGAAAGCTTTACGCATACTC
>CAXAJC010000246.1:0-1506 GCA_963969005.1 uncultured Cellvibrionales bacterium
GACTATGCAGCAGGCAGCTCAGTCTGTAGTCACTATCCTTGGCAAAAATAACTAAAAACAAGATGCAGCTATGAATCAAATTATGTCCAACAAATTACCGCCAGCAGAGCGCTCAGACCTAAGCATTGGCTATATGAGGCTCAGTGACAGCGCACCTATTATTGTTGCTCAAGAGTTGGGCCTGTATGCTGAGTACGGGCTTAATGTCAGTCTCCACCGGGAGGTGTCTTGGGCCAATATCCGCGACAAAATGATTGCCGGTAGCTTTGATGCCTGCCAGATGCTGGCTCCCATGGGTATGGCCACGACTCTGGGCGTCGCAGGTATCAGAGCACCGATTATCAGCGGCCTGGTACTCTCATTAAATGGCAATGGCATTACTTTATCGTCCTCTTTGTGGCATAGGTTAAAGCTGGATTCTGCCGCTAATACCTATGATCCTCTGGTAACTGCCCAGGCATTAAAAGCCGCGATAGACAAGACTGACCATCAGCTGACCTTTGCCAGCGTACATAATTTTTCTACCCATACATTAATTCTGCGCCAATGGCTGAACCTGGCAGGAATAGATCCCGATACAGATGCGCGAATCATTGTTTTGCCACCAGAGCAAATGGTGGATAGCTTGGCTCAGGGTGTTATCGATGGTTTTTGTGTCGGTGAACCCTGGAACAGTATCGCGGTGGAATATGGGGCAGGGGTGCTGGCAACCACTGGGGTTCGTCTATGGAATGGGGCCCCTGATAAAGTCCTTGGGGTTATGGAGCACTGGCATGGCAAAAACCCGGGCACTCACCTGCGCCTGCGTTTAGCTTTAATGGAAGCCTGTCGGTGGATGGCTAATATGGATAATCGAGAACAGGCTATTCAAATATTGTCCCAATCGTCCTATCTGGATCTGCCCGCTGAATATTTGCGCCCGTCGTTAACTGGAAAACTCTTTCACCAGCGTGCCCAGGATCAATCTGAGCAGACTGATTTCCATGTTTTCGATCATCTTAATGCCGGTTTCCCATGGCGGTCTGATGCCGAAAGTATGATTCAGCAATTCACCCCAGTGCTGGGCAAGCAGGTTGATGCTGAGCGAACAGGGTCTGTGGTGCAGCGCTGTTATCGCACTGATCTTTATCGTGAAGCGGCGCAGTTACTTAATATTGACTGTCCGGCTAAGGACTATAAATAACGTCAGGCTGAGGGCTGAATATAGCTTCATTACAAGATAAGCAAATTCCAAGCGGCTCGAGCAAAAAGCCCAACTACTGTGCAAAACGGTATTAGCGCCCAAGGCTATTGCACCAGTTGGGTGCGCGCTGAATTCCAGATACTACAGGCTTAAGGGTAGTATCTGGCAAATTGATTATTTTTTGACCTGATATCACTGTATTTGCCGACTTTTAGCTATATCAAAAAGTTGGCATATATCTTGAATAGAAAACTTATGAGTGCTGATCGCAAATACCGATCTTACGCAGCAGGGTAACGTCGCCCACCTCAGGAGTATCCCCC